>WRNB01000006.1 GCA_009776805.1 Candidatus Bathycorpusculum grumuli
AAAAAAAAGACATAGGGACAAATATTGTGTAAAACTTTCAATTCCCGTTTGTTGGGATGTTATTTTGAACCACGAAGGCTTAAGCACTCTAAAAACTTGGTAGGTAACTTTCAATTCCCGTTTGTTGGGATGTTATTTTGAACCAAAAACCACAAAATAACACTTATTTCACTCTGGACGAACTTTCAATTCCCGTTTGTTGGGATGTTATTTTGAACCCTATAATAATTAGCATTTCAGGTTTGTTTGGTAGTGACTTTCAATTCCCGTTTGTTGGGATGTTATTTTGAACCTGACGATAGTAGAAGTATAATAATTGATGCAATATTTCGCTTTCAATTCCCGTTTGTTGGGATGTTATTTTGAACCATCAACATCTTTTATACCGCAAACCATACATGTACCACTTTCAATTCCCGTTTGTTGGGATGTTATTTTGAACCTTATGTCCATTCCTGAACAACGAAATAAATTAAATTCAACTTTCAATTCCCGTTTGTTGGGATGTTATTTTGAACCACCCACTTGGCGCACTGTGTACGCATGGTATTATAACGACTTTCAATTCCCGTTTGTTGGGATGTTATTTTGAACCACAAAGACCAAACCTATAAAATTCGTGTTAAAGATATCTTTCAATTCCCGTTTGTTGGGATGTTATTTTGAACCAATTTCTTTACTTTCAACATCACAGGCTATCCTTATAAACTTTCAATTCCCGTTTGTTGGGATGTTATTTTGAACCTACTGGCAGCGAGGCGGCTAACTGGTGCGATACGCATCCCTTTCAATTCCCGTTTGTTGGGATGTTATTTTGAACCATGTAAAATACATACTAGTACTTTTTTGAATATACTCTTTCAATTCCCGTTTGTTGGGATGTTATTTTGAACCCACTGGTCCCGTCGGATTTGGTCTATCGTAGTTATACCATCTTTCAATTCCCGTTTGTTGGGATGTTATTTTGAACCAACCTAACAGGCGATTTAAACGCTAAAAGTGGTAAAGCTTTCAATTCCCGTTTGTTGGGATGTTATTTTGAACCAATTATCTACTTTTACATAATAAGATAACTTTAAATGTTCTTTCAATTCCCGTTTGTTGGGATGTTATTTTGAACCCGTAGTAAAAGCAATTTTCACAACAATGTTCACTCATCTTTCAATTCCCGTTTGTTGGGATGTTATTTTGAACCTTTTTCTACGTGACACCGTCGGAATTGACGCAGAGTACTTTCAATTCCCGTTTGTTGGGATGTTATTTTGAACCAACGCAGTGTTTGTGTTGAGTGGGTTTGATTCGTTGTACTTTCAATTCCCGTTTGTTGGGATGTTATTTTGAACCCAAGAAGAAACACACCGTATACAACACGCACATATAACTTTCAATTCCCGTTTGTTGGGATGTTATTTTGAACCCTAACGACATAACAAACACCTACATAACATATAGTATCTTTCAATTCCCGTTTGTTGGGATGTTATTTTGAACCCCGCACACATGCTAAAGACTGTGTTGCAAAATAACAACGTCTTTCAATTCCCGTTTGTTGGGATGTTATTTTGAACCGGGTGACGTGTTTTTCATTTTTTACTCTACCGACATCTTTCAATTCCCGTTTGTTGGGATGTTATTTTGAACCCTCTATACTATTATATATTCTCAAATACTTTTTTAAATAGCTTTCAATTCCCGTTTGTTGGGATGTTATTTTGAACCATCTGGCGTATGTCGCGCTTAAAAATTATGGTACATGTACTTTCAATTCCCGTTTGTTGGGATGTTATTTTGAACCATGTGCCTTGTTGTCGTAAACATTGGCATTTGATTGCCTTTCAATTCCCGTTTGTTGGGATGTTATTTTGAACCTTAGACTATGTAACACCATTATTGTTGTATCCTAAACTTTCAATTCCCGTTTGTTGGGATGTTATTTTGAACCAAGTGAACAAAGGATATGATGAGGGCATAACTTCAACCTTTCAATTCCCGTTTGTTGGGATGTTATTTTGAACCTTCAACCCATTTTAATTTACCATCACGATAAGCATCACTTTCAATTCCCGTTTGTTGGGATGTTATTTTGAACCCGAAGGTGTTTTTGCTTGATTTATAGTTTAAAGCTCATATTGAGCATGGTTACGGATACATGTCCGATTATTATTAAAACATCAGCTAGTTTATAAAGATAATCGGATAAAATATAGTTGAGAGATTGGTCTAAAATGTATTTTCTATCTGATATTGAACAGAAACAGCTTCTCTATCAACTGTTACCAACTGCACGTGATGTAGGTGTTAGTAAAGAATTACGAGGTTGGAATTGGCATCAACCGCCATTGAAACCATATTTTGAGAATGTCAAATTGCCTATGTATCAGATTAGCTCAAAATATTGTCCTACGAGTCGGGACATATATCTGCGGGCTGTTGAGAAAAAATTTTGTCCAACCACCAATCGAATGGCAGTTGGTAAACTTTTCCATGACATAGTTAGCGATTGTTTAAAAAGTGTCCGTCAGCGTCAAAATTTAAGTTTTGATGTATGGTGGCAAAATATCAGGTGGCAGGAAATTGGTGAAAAATCTGACAAGTTAATTGATAGTTGTAGACAGGTTTGGGATTTTACTCGTAAGATGTGTGATGCACAGTTAGCAGAACTTTCGTGTAGCCAACCGTATGCAGATGAGATGGATTTGTTGTGTACTGCGGTTCCTTTTTTGGTTGAGCACAAACTTTCGGGAGAATTGCTCGGTCTTAGTGATATTTTAAGCGTGGATTGTTTTGATTACCTTAGAACAATAATGTTTGACCTGAAAGTTACCACTGTAAAAGAAGAGTGGCATAGGCTTTACTCACTTGGTTATGCACTAGTATTTGAGAGCATCCATGAGGTGCCTGTAGATATTTGCTGCACTGTTTACTTGAGTGTTGAGAATGATAAAATTAGTGTTCAAAAAGATTTGTTCTTTGCTAATGATGAATTACGGCAGTGGTGGCTTGAGGAGAGAGATAAAAAGCTTGAAATTGTTGCAGAACAGAAAGATCCTGGAAAACCTGAAAGTTCACAGTGTAAGGAGTATTGTCAATACTACAAAGTGTGTTATAGTTAGGAGGTTAAAGCTTTGAATGTGTTTTTAGATGATTTTGGGCTTTATCTATCTAAAAAAAGGAATCGTTTTTGTATAAAAAAGAAGGACAGTAAAGAAATTAAAGAGATAGTTGCCGATGATGTTGAGTCGATAATTTGTTGTTCGACAGGTGTTTCTTTTTCGTCTAGTGCGTTAGAGTTAGCGGTTGATAATAATATACAGGTTGTATTTGCCAAATATAGTGGTTGGCCATATGCCGTTTTGATGCCTGCCTCTTTAACAGGTTCTGTGCGGGCACGGCGAGAACAATTTCTCGCATACAATGATGAACGCAGTGTCATTTTAGCTAAAAAATTCGTTGCTGGAAAACTTGTTAATCAAGCGAATTTTCTAAAGTTAATGGCTAAAAATCGGCGTCAAACTGATCCAAAGTTATCTGAGAAATTGTATCAATCAAGCAAGTTGATAGGTGATACAAATGATCGTATCAGTAAAGAACATGGTAACAATATTGATGTTAAACGACAAGAGATTATGAATTTGGAAGCTGAGGCTGCACGGTATTATTGGGATTGTGTGCGTCAGATTTTACCGCCTGAGTTAAAATTTACAGGTCGGATTACACGAGGAGCAACTGACCCATTTAATGCTATGTTAAATTTTGGTTATCAGGTTATTTTGTTTTCTGAGGTTTGGAAAGCGATTAGTTATGCGGGTTTGGATTTTTATGCGGGGTATTTGCATGCGGATCGTTCGGGAAAACCGTCTCTGGTTTTAGACATGATGGAAGAGTTTCGTCAACAGTTGGTAGATAGAACATTAATCGGTTTACTAACTAAGAATGTTATAAAGCCAAATGAAATTATAGCTACTGATTCGGTTGAAGAAGGTCGTGTTTTACGTAAAGAGGTCATAAAAGTCTTGTTAAATAGCCTGCATGAACGTTTAGATAGTGAAGTGATGTTTAACAATCAGAAAGGGTCAATGAAAAAATTTATTCACATGCAACCTCGTCATATGGTACGTTTTCTATTAAAAGAATCAGAATATGTACCGTTTTATTTAGGATGGTGAGTGTTTATGCGTTATGTTGTGATATATGATGTTTCTGACGATAATTTGCGCAATCAAGTTGCTGAGACACTTAAGGATTATGGATTACAACGAATTCAATACAGTGGATTTATGGGCGATCTTCGCCGAGATAAAATAAACAGTTTACTGGTGGATCTCAAAAAGCTGATTAACGATTTAGTGGAAAATGTACAGTTGTTTCCCATGTGTGATAACTGTTTGAAGGGGAAAAAAATAGTAGGTAAACCCAAAAAGTACGAATTCAAAGAGGTTAAAGATAAAATAGCATACTTCTAAAACGGACAGAAATAACATGAAAACAAAAACGACCAAAGAGAATACATGGTTAAAAAATCAGCAGAAATTGCGCACCTCAGATGTTGCTGAGGCATTTATATCAGCAACAGATGTTAAGCATTATATTTACTGTCCAAGACTAATCTATTTTGACCATGTTTTACATGCAACACCAGTTTTTGGTTCACAACAAAAAGAAGGAAAAGAAGCACATGAAGAACAAATGACAAAAGAGCTTAAACGCAAAGATGCCATATATTATTCATCAGAATTTGCAGGAGCAGAAAAACTGCTATATACAACTCTTTGTTCAGACACCTTAGGCTTACAAGGTAATGTTGACCTAATAATCCACACTGTTCGAAATGAATACATCCCCGTTGAATACAAAAATATGAACAGCGACAAAGGCAGAGTCTGCATGGATCACAAATACCAACTTACCGCGTATGCCCTACTCATCGAAGAGACTTTCAACACAACAGTAAAACAAGGCATAGTAAACTACCTCCCAGAAACGAGAGTTCTACAATTCGAAATAACTCCCACCATGAAAACTCACGTCAAACGCATAATAGGTCACATAAAAAAAATAATACAAGCAGAAACACTACCCCCCATACGAGTAACATCTTATAAATGTCAAGGCGGCTGTGGACATAAACAAACATGTCAACCATAAGTTACTCGGGTCTATCAATAGAACTAAGACACAAACCATGAGTAAATGAATAAGGTTTTTTAATAACCCACGGATCAGAATTTGTATCAATATCCTTGATCAAATAAGAAAGACTATTAGTTCTTACTTGAACAAGAAGTTGGTCAGCTTCAAGCCATAAACCTGAAGATAAAGCCTCTTGATATTCTGATTTCAGAGAACTTGGGAGCAAATCAATAGTTCCATCAGATTTATCGATAACATCTTTGGTCCAATCATTGTGACAACCAGCAACGAGATACTCTTTGAATTTCTTGATAAGTGGATGATTAAGAGCCGCAGTATACTGTTGAAGATCTTCACCACAGTATCCACCCTGATAAATTTGATCTGCTGCGTTAACGAGATCGCTTTCGCTTAATGGGTTAGAAAGATGTTCTAATTCGCCTAACGATCTGTCAACTATATCTTTGCTATAAATGTTATATGAAGCAATTTGTTCTTTGAAAACTATAACATTAGCAGGTGGACGACTGCATTTTCTGTTGACACGCCCTAGACGTTGTATTATAGCATCTATTGGAGCCGGTTCGAAAAAGCCCTGCTCAAAATCAACATCTAAACTTACCTCAACAACTTGTGTAGCAACAAGAACTTTAGGTAATTGTGACTGTATTACTTTCTCAATTTTGTTTCTATCACGTTTACAAAATCGGCTGTGCAAAAGTAAAGAATCCTTGATGCCTCGTTTTTGAATCTCATCAAAGACTTTCTGTGCTGAAGGCACATGGTTACATACAATAAGTGTTGACTTGGACTCGTTAAGTGTTTTCAAAATTAAGTCGATATTAGTTAATATTGTTCCATCTTGAATTTGCAAATTATGTCGTTGCTTATTAAGTATGTGACTATCAATTTCATCTTCAGAATTTGGAAATAAAAAAGGTTTTGGAGCAATCTCGTCTAATATCAATTTTTTTAGAAACGTAGGCATAGTTGCTGAAAGAAAAAGACAAGAAGCTTGTAAGTCACAAACCAATTTTGCTGTAGCTATTATAAACCCCGTTATAATCGGGTCATAGGCATGAATTTCATCGAAAACAAAGCAAGCGTTTGGAAACTCTGAAAGCATCAATTCCCAACCCTTACCAT
This sequence comes from Candidatus Bathycorpusculum grumuli, assembly GCA_009776805.1. GTDB lineage: Archaea > Thermoproteota > Bathyarchaeia > Bathyarchaeales > Bathycorpusculaceae > Bathycorpusculum > Bathycorpusculum grumuli. Next base: position 6,277 of record WRNB01000006.1, read on the forward strand.
GCAAAGTATACCTGAGAATCTGATGGGGCGTACAGACGCGGATTGGATACCATAATTCCCGTGAAAGTTTCTTAGCCATACGAGCCTCTTTTTGCCTAACTAAAGATGAATACTCTTCGTTTTCCAAAATTGAATACAATGAAGAGCTTGCACGAGAATGTAGTAAACCCACAGTAGCTTGTCCAAAATCTTTGCATAGGCGGAGATACATAGCGTTAATACTTGCAGTATTGGGCAATGTGTAGAAAAGTCGTCCATTTCTTTTTTGATTTCTGCGCACCCAAAGCAACGCGGCAAGAGTTTTTCCAGAACCAGTAGGTGCCTGTAAAATCAAGTTGCCATTTATTTCTCCAGCTTTTTTTTGGAAATTAAAGAGATAAGGAACAGTTATATTAAGTTTTGAAAAATCTGGCATTTTTGGAAAAGCAAAACGAACCCCGCTACTGCCAATATGGTCACAAGACATTAGTAGACCACGTAAAGTTGCAGCGTAAAGTCTGCTATTAAAGCTAATTTTAGAAGTTTGTTTCCCACGATCTATCCAATCATAAGTAAATGAGGAATAATCAAGTCCTATTTGAGAGCTAAGTTTGTTGCTTTTTACGCCTTTAAGAATTTGATTCCACTCATTTACGAAAGAAGAGATATTTTGTTTCCATTCGTTTTCCATCTGAAACCAAACAGGATACGGCGACGGTGGTGTACTGCTCGAAGTTGCAAATGGAAGTTCTGCAAAGTCCAAACAGCCCTTACCTGAACAAGCCCAACCGGCTGGAATTGTGCGATGATGAGTTAAAACAGCAAATATAACTTCCGGTTTAAGTTTCTGGAATGAAGCAAAAGCTGCAGAAATAATTTCATGTCTATGACCCCATCTTTTTGCATCAGGTAGCAAAGATTTCTGAAAACCAACAGCAGCTTTTCCAACATCATGCACTGCTATGGCAGATATAAGGTCTGACTTTATAGAAACAAGTATATCATCCTCAAAAGGAAGATTTTCAACAATATTTTCAGCTACTGCTATACAACGCAAAGTATGTTCTGATAGCGTTTCGCCAGTATCCTTTGCCAATATCTTTGACTGTTCAATCATTGCTGAAGCCATTGATGAAGATAAATGACATTATTAACATCAGGTAGATTAGACGGGTGATAAAGATTTTTCATAGATACAGAAAAACGTTCTCGCGTAGTTGGCAATAATCCCTGATAAAACCCAAATGGGCCAACTATTCTTGTTCGGCCTTCAATATTATTTTCAAACCACTCAGGACAACGAACAAGTAACGAGGGAATATTCATCTTAACCTCTGGAATTAGAGTAGCACCCAGTTTTCCTGAAGGTACCTCAGTTAAATTGACTCTTTCTACTTTTTTTATCCAAGCAATATCTTGAGAACGTCCAAAAGAAGGAGTTGAAACTGGAGAAAGAAATGCTTGCTCTAACTCAAGGTTAGTTACGTATAAATCAAGCTCTGGTCGAAAATAGACATATCGTTTAATAATACCTTGCCCTTCCCTATGTGGTGAAAGAACACCTTTTTTCAATGATAAACGATCAGTTTTTTCTATTTCAATATCTCTCGAAGAGCAATAGAACTCAAAACCAATTCTTGTATCGGATGGTCTAATTACTCGCCCTGCAATGGCACTTAACATACCTAAAAGTGTACTGTAAGGTGGACATGGTAATGAAATCTGCGTCCCCGTTATAGTTAATGGATGCTTAAAGAAAGCGGTAAACCCTTCCATTTTAACATGAAGGGCCGCAAATGTTGACATATTAAGTCAAAACCATTGCCATTTCTTGAGCCGATTCTATGGGGGTAAGAACTTTAAAGGTAACACCTATATCGACCACATTTTGGAGTTGAAGCACATCTGACTCATTTTTGAGATATCCCTTTCTGATACCGATAAATATTGGCGTTACAATTCTATCAGCATAATCCTTAGCTATTTCTTTAAGGGTATCAATTTTCAAACATGGGCCACTTCCATCATCGACAAATAGACTATTAAGCATGGGATTTCCACAAGATACACCTGCCAAAATGAGAGCCTTCGGTGCCACATCAGTACCAAACGCAGCTTGTTTTGCACCACCTCTAAGATGAGCTAATGCATTCAATACCGCTGACGCACGTTCTTTCCGTTTTACAGCAACATCAGTTACTTCATAAACTTTACCACTTTTTTCTTCTTTTACTATCTTAATTTTTCCGTCAGTAAGAAGTTTACAAGTCTTTGCTTCATCTAATTCAACACGATCACCTATATTCCAAAACACACCTAACCGCATATAATTCAGAGAAAAAATCCCTTCCAAATGTGTATTATAGAATTCAGTAGTATAGGGCAACGGTGTTCCTTCTTTTAAATGAACAAAACCTTCATCTCGCCCCTGCCAACCAGATTTTCTAATGGAACATAAAATAGATGTACTAAAAGGTGAAGCTCTTATAACGGGTTTTACTGGTTGTCCCTTTTCTTTTACCACATCTGTTGCATCATTTTCACTATCTTCAACATCTATGCGAGGTTTTTGTTTAGCTTCAGCACGCATATATCCAAATATGTCGTCTTCTGGATAATTAATCGGATCAAATTCACCGCCAATTTTATTTGTTGTTCCTTTTTCAGATAAATCAAGTGGTCTAAGCACGCTAGCTGGCCAATTAGTTTCTTCAATCAGAGTATTTCGAAGCCATCTTCTCCATGCTTGAGAAGAAACATATGGCACTCGATCTCTGCCGTCTCGAAAGGTTTTAGGTAAAGTTACATTACGGTTTTCACCATCACCTAAACCAGCTCCGTTAAGAAATGATGCTGAAGCTTCCACGAGAAAAGTTCCAGCTATATGAGTAAGTATTTTTGATGACATACCTTGTAGTATTGTTTACTTAGTTTAAAAACTTTGCCTATAACAGTTTATCAATTCTAAACTTAATTGGAATAATCGAACATTTGCAATAGAACGCCCATTGACATCTACTAAGAAAGTTTCCCAAAAAATGTCACCATAATAGTTTTTATTTAAAGAGGCCAGTTTCTGTTTAAACCACCAAAGCCCTTTTTCACCAGTTATTAAACCAGAAATTATCTCTTTTTCAAATCGTTCATTCCCACGTTGTTTGAGATAATAATGAACAAATTGATAAATATCTGTTTTTATTTCCAAGGGTAACACTGATTCCTCTATTTGATCTTCTTGTAAATTAGGCACATCTATGCTGACAGGCAGATTGTTTGTTCTAAACCATTCAGTCCATAAAAGCCTAAACCTGTAAAGTGTCTCAAAAAGATTTTCCTGTTCAGTCTGACCTGAAATTAAAGATTTCCAAATACCGTAATCAAACCCCTTAGTAGTCAACGCATTTTTCAAAAACTGACGGCGCAACCAAGGTGTACCTATTTTTCCAACGGAAAATCTATCCAAAACTTCTTTTTTGAACCGTTCCCGACCTTTTTCACCGATATATTGTATAAAAATTTGTTTTGCAACATACTGTAAAGCAGAAATAGTCATATCAGAATCAAGCATTTCAGATGGCGATGACCAATCAGTGTTAGATGCAAAATACAGAATGTATTTCCAAGCAGACCTTTTTACACCTGTGTAACGGTCTGTGTCTTCAGCAAAAAGTTTAACATATTCACTATAGCTTAAACCACCATCCTCAATCATTTCAACCATTAGTTTTCTAATTTTACTCTGAACAGCATAGTTTGTAGTGATTTCTTTTGCTGTAGCTTCATATTTTTTCTTATCAGCTATTCGCTCCTTCAATCTACAAGCAATTTTATGCGCTACTAAAAGACTTGCTTTTTCTGCTCTACATACTTCCGTCTGGTAAAGCATAAATAACATAGGAGATACACCAGCACTCTTTTTGTAGGGATAAAGTTTGTTGTAATCTTTCCCGACAGACACACAATTAAAAAATGAATATTCAGCATTTTTATCTGTAGCAACAAGATTTAAAATTTCGGCATTATAACCAGAAACATATGCCTTAAATAGAAACTGCAATGCATAATTAGGTATTTCATCAATTTTACAATCAGGACCTTGACCGGAATTTGAGAACATCCATATAAAAAGGGATATCCCAGAATCCATTCGCTTTATCTTATCCATTGCCTCAAAAGTTTTTTTGAGAAGAGCTACACTTCCTTCTTTTTTACCTAAGGTCTCAACGTTACCCGCTATAATTCTTTGATCTATTTCAAAGGCAATTGATTTGACTAAATCGTACCAAAGCTCAGTTGAGGTCGATTGAAAAACAGAAAGTTTACTTTCCCGAAGAATTACACCTTGCGGCAAATAATGAACAGCAAAAAGGCATTTTGCACACAAATTAGGTGAACGAGACCCAGCAGGCAATGCTTGCGCATCGCTACCAATACTTCCTGCAAGAGGGAACCAATCTCGTCCAACATATTTAGCATCATCTTTTTTGTAGCCTAAAGGTATTAACGTTTCTGCAATTATTTTGTCGATATCTAAACTTTTTGAGTTACCACAACTTTCACATCTCTCAGGAGAATTTTCTTGACCTATTTTATTAAGAAACGCCGTAGTAATAGCCGCATAATATTGACTTCTTTTTTCAACAGGTTTGATTCCCGGATGAGTCGCAAGGGAGTTAACAGTAAAAACTATAGTCATACTTTTTAGTTTTGAATTTCGACGTGCCAGTTCACTTCCGTCGCCATGTACCTCTTTTATCTTTTCAAGAGTAAGGTCACCTATACAGTTACAACCACTTTTTGCAGCAAGAACTGCGAGTCCTGTATCAACAAACGGATTACCAGTAAGAGAGAGATACATAAACTTTCAAATATGTTGTGTACTATTTATACTTTCAGAAATTTTTTCACAGAGAACCACTAAAAACTTGTTAGTTTAAAGAACATATCAAAAACACTTCAGTAAAAAACCAAAAATATCGTCAACAAGTTAATTCACTCTGTTTACAAAAATGAACAAGAAAAATAGATACTCAACATAACAATTTTCATATCTACAATCCAATAAAAACTCAACACAAAACTCAAGCTACCAAAGTTTTACTTGTCCGTATGCCGCTGTTTTGTTTCCACCTATGTTTGCGTATTCGGCGTATTTGGCTAGCATATGTGTTATTTTGTTGTAGGGGTTTTCTTTATCATCTAGTTTATAGGTTATTGTACCGGTGAAACCTGTGGCTTTTTTGTTGCGCATTGTTGCCAGTTTTGTTTGCAGTTCATATTTGCTTACGCCCACATTTTTTTGCAGCCATTCTTTATAGTTTAGGTATTCTTCTTTGCTAAATGTTGTGCTATCACTGAATTGGTTCCAGCGTCGCATTAGACTGCAGAAAACTTTTAGGGGATCTGGAAACATCCAGTGATAGTTACTGTTTAAGTTTGATAGGTAAGTGGGGGTTTTAAATTCTAGTGTTAAATTGCCTATTGAGTGTGCTTCTTTTTCTAGGTCAGCGTAACTTTTACAGTTTATATGCATGGAAGCTATTTGGAACGTCGTATCAAAAATTAATGCAGTGTTTTGTTTCTGAAAAAAATTCAAAATATAATTTGCATATTCATCTTTTAAAAAACGAAAACTTACTTTACATGGAAATAACGGATTTAACAGGTAACCGTTTTCAGCACGACTGCTGCTTCGGAATCGTAGAGGAGTTACACTATAGGGCTTAGACACATCAAGCTCATGTAACAATGCTGAAGCACTCGGATCAACTAATCGTATAAAATGTAACAATAACCCACGCGCAACATGACCAGTAAAAAACGGCATCTCAACAGCATTCTCTGCATACATTACTAAACCAATCTCAATAGGCAACAAATTCACCTTTTATTAACTAAACTAATGATACTAATAACGGATTATAAACAAATGGCAAACTATAAACATTTTTACAAATAAAGCTTTGAAACAAAAATCAGGCCTCTTTGTTCAGAATTTTTTCAGCTTGAACCATTAAGTCGATACGTCTAATGTACCTACTGCACATTACCATTTAGTAGATTCAAACTGTGTGTAATGTATTTACAACAAAATGGTTCATACATAGTGTTTATTTTTATTTTTCTTATTTATTTCACAGTCAAGTTTTTGGTGCTGTAAACTAATCGGTTATTTTGTTATGTAGTGAAATGTGTCTCTGTTAGTCCATCAATAAATAGCAGGAAGTGAAAGTTTTCATGTGTAGATAAATAAGGTTGGTTTTTTGTAATTTTGCTCACTATCATCAACATTTTTAACCAACAAATTTCAATTTTTCCACATCTTTCACCTTTTCTTTTACAATCTGACGAGATTAAATTTACAAATCTAACTAAAAGTGAAAGCTCTCCAAAAAGTTTTCGCGCGGATGTAATCTAGACATTAAACATTTATCTGTTTAAACTATAATGGTATAGTTGTAGAGAAAAGTGGTGGAAATAATATTGACTCAAAACATGTTGGTTGGATAGGTTTTTATTTGGGGGTGTAAAGTTATGTTCTTTGCATTGGTTGTTTGGGGCTCTCGGCTAGCTTGGTCTAGGCTTGTAGACTTGGGCTCTATAGACTCCGGTTCAAATCCGGAGAGCCCCACCATTTTACTCACGTTTTATATTGTTTTTTGTGTTAATTTTTTTATATAGTAAAATTTGATTTAATACGAGTTTGAAAGATGTTTTTTAAGATGGTTAATTTTGTTAACATTTAACAGGTTCTATTGGTGTTTTATAGTAAAGTGGTTCATATATAATATTTTATTGTGTTTTTTCTGTTTTATAGTGCAATTGTAAAAAAATTATGCGTGTTTTTTTATTATCGAGGAGCGTCATTGTGTATTTCTGTTGTGTGGTAGTAAAAAATGTGGTTTGTGGTGGTGTTTTTGTGTTTGTTTGTTGGTTGATGGGTTTTTTGGGGTTTTGTTGTTTGTTTTTTGGTTATGTTTTGTTTGGGTTTTGTTGTCTTTTTTGTTTGCGTTTGTCTTGTCTTTTTGTGTTTTTGTTGTGTGTTTTGTTTTCTTTGTTGGTTTCAATTTCAATGTAATTGTCATCATCGTCGTAATGTTCATCGTCATCATCATCGTCGTAATGTTCATCACCATCATCATCATCGTAATGTTCATCACCATCATCATCGTAATGTTCATCATCATCGTCGTTGTATGTTTCGTTCATTTCTTTTAGCATGAGTGTGAATGCCATCATGACTTCGACGTGTTTGATGATGTTGTCTAGGAGGAAGTCGATTCCTTTTGTTGTGATTTCTATGGTGTTGTTGGTGCGTTCGAACAATTTTTTGTTGATGGCCATTTTTTCGAGTTGTTCGCGTACTTTTGGGGGGAGATGTTTGTAGTATTTTGTTACTTTTTTTGTGGGTTTTAGGTGGTATAGGCATATTATTGTGTAAACTGTGTTAGTTGTGATTTCGCGTATTAGTTCTGTGTCTATTTCTTCTAGGTTTACTTGGTTTTCGTCCATTTTTTGGTCTCCGATTTGTTTTTTGTTTGTGGGGTTGTTTGTTTTTTTGTTGTAATTATATGTATATGTTGTTTTTCGTTTATTAATTGTTTTGGTGTGTTGTTTTTTGGGAGTTTGTTTGTGAAAATGGTGGGTTTTTGTTGTTGTAAATGGTTTTGTGTGTTTTTTTGGGAGTGTTTTTGTTTAGAGAGGTTTGTAGTGTAATATTTTTACGGTGGGTAGTGGGGTGGAAATTAATGGTAAATATAGAGTTGTTTTCTAGAAAGATGTTAAAATCAGTAAAGTGTGAAAAATGTTTTTATCTTTTTAAATGTGAAAACTCTTGATGTTTTGGTTTTTGTTTGTGTTTTGTTGTTGTTTTTTTGTTGTTTTGTGTGTTTTGTGTTGTTTTTGGTTTGGTGTTGTTGTTTTGTTGTTGGTTGGTTTGTTGAAAAATTGGGGGTTTGGTTTGTTTGGGTTTGTTTTTTGGTTTGTTTTTTTGTTGTGTTTTTGGGTGTTGGTTGTGTTGGTGTGTTTTTGTTAGTTGGTTGTTTGGTTTTTGGTTGTGTTTAGTGTATGTATGTGTATGGTGTTGTTGGTTGGGTGTTTTCGGTTTTTTGTATTGTTTTGCAGATGTTGTTTAGTGAGTTTTCTGTGTATGTGATGATGTTTTTGCCTGTTGTTGTTATGGTGAAGACTTTGCAGGGTTTTTCTGCGTTCATGTTCCAGTTGCTGTGGAGGTAGCCTTTTTTTTCGAGTTTTGTTAGTAGTGGGTAGATTGTGCTGGGTCCGAAGTTTGCGCCAAAGATTTGGTGGGTTTTTGTGATTATTTGGTAGCCGTGCATGGCTTGTTGGTTTATTAGTTGTAGTACGATTAGGTCGAGTAGGTTTTTTGTTAGTTTTGTTTGTATTGCTTTTTGGTAGTTTGCGTATATGTTTTTTGTTTTTGTGTTGTTTGTGTGTGTTTTGTTTGTGTTTATGTTTATGTTTGTGTTCATTTTTTTTCGTCTCTTGTTTTCGGTATATTATTTTTTAGTTGTCGTATGTATTACTTAATAACTATTCATTCATATAAGATCTCATACATAATTTGGGCATATGGTTTTTGGGTTTGTTGTATATGTGTTTTACGTGGATACGGGTTTAACGTGGTTTTTCAACAGTATTTAGTGTTTTTTTGGTGTTTTTTGATGTGTAGTACAGTACAACATTAACTTGAAATATTACCACATGGACAACATACAAAAGCACAGTATAATATTCAACAACACAAACCATAAAATATAAAAATACAAAAAAATAAAAAATAAACAAATATAATCCTAAAAACTAGACCGAATCAACCCTTTGAATTTCAGGCACACACGCCTTAACATGCGCCTCAATACCATTCTTAAGAGTCATCATAGCCATAGGACAACCAGCACAATGACCAACCAACCGCACCTTCACAACATCACCCTCAACAGCAACCAACTCTACATCACCACCATCACCCTGAATCTGCGGCCTCACATCATCAAGTGCAGCTTGAACACGTTTCTTAACTAAATCTTCCATAAACATCACATAAACCCACATAACAAACAAACAATGTTTAAAGATTTCTGAAAAAAACACCAAAAACAACCAACAAAAAAACAAAACCACAAACCAAACAAAAAATGTAACAAAAACACAAACCCTAAAAAAACAACCACAACAACAAAAACTCTACAACCAAAAAATCAAACAACCCCCAAACACACCACCAATTAAACACCTGACCTTGGCTGCTGCTGAGAAACACAATGAATCGCCCCATACCCATTAACCAAATCAACACAATTTATACCCACAACCTTCCTATCAGGAAACAAACCCTGCAAAATACCCAAAGCAACCACATCATTCTCATGACCAAAAACCGGCACAAGAACCTTTGTATTACCAACATAAAAATTAGTATAACTCGCCGGAAGCAAACAACCCTCACCATCAACAACATCACCAGGCATAGGCAACTTTACAACATCCAAAAACTCACCATCCTGATCCCTCGCAGACACTAAAATCTCATAATTAACCCTTAAAGCATCAAAATTCCCATCACCCACATCATCCTGATAAGCACAAACAACAGTCCTAGGACCCACAAACCGCGCTATATCATCAACATGCCCATCAGTATCATCCCCATTAATACCATTCTTAAGCCAAATAAAATGACTAACACCCAAATGAGACTTCAAATAATCCTCAATAACCTGCCAAGACAAATTCGGATTCCGATTCGAATTCAACAAACACTGCATAGTTGTAAGCAAACTACCCCGACCATTAACATCAAACGAACCACCCTCCATAACTAGAGACGGCCTAAAACATGGAACCCCAAGAAACTGATTAACAACCTGAGGAATAACCTTATCCTTCAAAAGCGTATCATACTTATCACCCCACGCATTAAACACCCAATTCACCATCGCCAACTCCTGCCTACCATTCACTATAAAAGTAGGACCATAATCACGAAACCACACATCAGCATAATCAAACACAAAAAAACGAATTTTAGCAAAATCCACATCCACAGCATGTAGTAAAGCGGTAACCTTTTGCTGCATACTCTTACTTTTTACAAAAAGATTAACATTTTCACTTGTATGAATCTCCTTTATTATTTCCACATACGTTGCTTCAACACCATCAACACAATTAGGAAAAGTTAAAGGATCATGAGGCCAACTTAACCATATAGCATCATGAGGCTCCCATTCAGCAGGCATACGATAACCCAACTCAACAGGCGTTTTTGAAGTAATAATATTGTTAAACATTTTATTTCTCACCAATTTTTTTAGTCAAAAACTTGTATGTATCAGGACGACGATTTTTAAGAAAACCCCACCCATCTCTAACACGTTTATTAAATGACAAATCAACCTCAGCAATCAAAATCTCTTCTTTTCCACCTGCTTGAGCAAGAATAGTTCCAAAAGCATCACAAATAAAACTACCACCCCAAAACTCAAGATCACCCTCACTACCCACACGATTAACCGCTGCAACATGCACACCATTTACAATAGCATGACTACGTTGAACAGTTTGCCACGCATCTTGCCAATCACCATCACCAGAAACATGACCTCTAATATACCCAATTGCTGTGGGATAAAATATAATGTCTGCACCTTGTAGAGTACAAATTCTTGCAGCTTCAGGAAACCATTGATCATAACATATCAGTACTGCAATTTTAGCAAAAGTTGTATTGTAAATTTGGTAACCTAAATCACCTTGAGCAAAATAGTTTTGTTCATAAAACATTGGATCTTGAGGAATGTGAATTTTGCGGTACGTTTTAAGTAGTTTACCATTAGTGTTAACTACAACAACAGAGTTGTAAAATTTATTGTTTAAAGCTTGTTCATATAAGGGTATTATTATGACGATTTTGTGTTTTTTTGCAAGTTTACAAAAAATTTGTGTTGATTTGCCGGGTATGGTTTCAGCGTATTTTGTGGTGTTTTGTTGTTCTTCTTTTTCTTTTTGAGGAAAATATTGGGTGTGGTAGAGTTCTTGTAAACAGATTATTTGTGCACCTTTTTTTGCGGCTTCTTCAATTTTGTTAATTGTTTTTTCTAAATTTGCAGTTAGGTTTTCTGAAACTGTTGTTTGAATAAGCCCTAGTATTACAGTTTTTTCAAGTTTACTGTTAACGTCTACCAAATTGTGACTCGCCTTATAGTGTGTATAATGTTTTAAATGGAAAAACCTTTCTAGTGGAAAGGGGAAAATTAGGGTTATTTAAATGTGTTAGAGTTGTTTGCTATTGGTTTATTAAGTGTGATTGTTAGATAGTTAGTGTTGTATTTAGTGGAGGTAGAGTTGATGTCTCATGTAAGTGTGTTTAAAGACGAGTCAAAGTTGGATATAAACTACCTTCCGGTTCGTATTCTTCATAGGGATTTGGAAAATCGGCTTTTGATGGAGTTTTTTAGTTTTCTTACTCATTGTCCGGATCGTATGTCGCAGCGTGTTTTGGTGGTTGGTGAGGTGGGTACAGGGAAGACTGTGTTTTGTCAGGTGTTTGGTAGAAGTATTAGTGTTGAGATGGGTAAAAGGGGTATAAAGTTTCGGTATATTCATGTTAATTGTCGTGAGTATCGTGGGAATTTGTTGCAGATTTTGCATCAGGTTATAGTGGGTTTTCAGCCTAATTTTCCTTCGAGGGGTTATTCGATTGGTGAGATTCTTAAGAGTTTGTTGCAATTGTTTGAGAGTGAGCAGGTGTTTGTTGTTTTGGCTCTTGATGAGTTTGATAGTTTAATTGAAAAGGAAGGTTCGGATGCTGTTTATGAGCTTACAAGGATTCAGGAAATGTGTCAGGGGAAACCTCATCGGGTTTCGTTTATTTTTATTCAGCGTAGGCTTTCGGCGTTGAAGGTTTTGGATGATAGTGCTCAAAGTACTTTGCAGAGTAATGTTATAAGGCTTGAGAGGTATGGTAAAGAGTCGTTGGTTGATATTTTGGGTGAACGGGTTAGGTTGGCTTTTGAGGTGGGTGTGGTTGCAGAGGATGTTGTAGAGTTGGTTGCAGAGTTGGCTGCGAGTAAGTTGGGGAATGCGCGGTTTGGTATAGAGTTGTTGTGGCGTTCGGGTAAGTATGCTGATGCTCAGGGTGTGAAGTGTGTTGAGCCTGAATGTGTGCGTCAGGCGGTTTCGGCGATTTTGCCTACGTTTAAGCGTAATGAGGTGAATGGGTTAGAGTTGCATGAAAAGTTTTTGTTGTTGGCGGTTGCGCGTTTTTTTAAGGAGAGTAAGGAGGCTTTTGCGTCGTTAGTGGAGATTGAGGATGTTTATGGTGTTGTTTGTGAGGAGTATGGGCAGGCTCCGTATAGTCATACGCAGGTGTGGAAGTATTTGCAGCAGTTTGCTCAGAAGGGTATTGTGAATGCTGAGGTGGTTTCTGGTGTTTCGCGGGGGCGTTCGACTAGGGTTTCGTTGCCGTTGGTTTCTGCGGTGGTGTTGGAGCGGGAGTTGTTTGAGTTGTTGGAAATGGAGTTTGGTAGTTAGTGGAGTTGGAAGATGTTTTTTCGTCAAGGATGCGTGTAAAGATTTTAAAGTTGATTTTCAAGTTTGGGCAGCTTAATGTTTCTGAGATTGCGCGTCGGGTTAATTCGAATTATTCGTCTACTGCTGGGCATTTGAAGGTTTTGGAGTCTGAGGGGGTTTTAAAGGTTTATTTGTATGGTCGGGTGAGGTTGTATAGTTTTAATAGTGGTTCTCAAAAGTCGAAGGTTGTGCAAGCTTTAATAGATGTGTGGGAGCAGAGTGGTAGGAGTGGTTATTGATGGTTATGGTTGATGTTTCGGGTAAAGGTGAGGTTTTTAGGGAGGCGTTGGCTTTGGGTGTGATTCGTCTTAAGGCTGAGACGGTGAGGCTTGTTTTGGAGGGGAAGATTGTTAAGGGTGATCCGTTGTGTGTTGCTAGGGTTGCGGGGGTTTTGGCGGCTAAAAAGACTAGTGAGTTGGTTCCGTTGTGTCATCCGTTGCCGTTGTCTAGTGTTGAGGTTTGTCCTAGGGTGGTTGATGGGGGTTGTATTGAGGTTTTAGCTACTGTAAAGACTTGTGCTCAAACGGGTGTAGAGATGGAAGCGTTATCTGCAGTGTCAGCGGCTTTGTTAACAATATGGGATATGGTTAAGCAGTATGAAAAGGATGAGAATGGTCAGTATCCTTCTACGGTTATAGAGAGTATTCGTGTTGTGCGTAAATTTAAGCAGGTTTGATTATAGTGAATGAAATAAATATGCATAAAACTCAGGTGTCTGAAAAGTTGAATTTTGCGGTATATATTTGTAGTACATCTCGTTATCGTCAAATCGAAAAAGGTGAATCCTTTTCAGATGTCAGTGGAGACACTATACAAACCCTAGTACAAGCCGCTGGACACACAATACTATATAAAGAAATATTATTAGACGATAAAACAATAATTAATAATGCATTAGAAAACTGTTTAACAATAAACAATTTAGACGTAATAATTTTTTCAGGCGGCACAGGCATCTCACCTACAGATGTAACAATTGAAACCATCACACCCTTCTTAGAAAAAACTTTACCAGGATTTGGCGAATTCTTCAGACGCCTCAGCTACGACGAAAACAAAACAGAATCACTACTAACAAGAGCCACAGCAGGCACAAAAAATGGCAAAGCATTTTTCTGCATCCCAGGCTCACCTAACGCAGCAAAACTTGCAATTGAAAAACTCATCCTACCCGAAGCACCACACATCATTAAACATGCACGTGAACAACATGACACTTCACGATAACTTTGGACGACCACTACTTAACCTAAGAATATCAGTCACACAAAAATGCAATTACCACTGCACATACTGCCACATGGAAGGCGAAACCACACACACAAACAACACAGAAATGAACACAAAAGAAATCACACAAATAGCAAAAGCAACCGTAGAATTAGGAATCACACGCATAAAACTCACAGGCGGCGAACCCTTAATACGAAAAGACATCTGCGAAATTGTAAAAAACCTATCAACCATACCAGGACTAAAAGACTTATCATTAACAACCAACGGCTCACTACTACTACCAAACACTGCAAAAAAACTATACCAGTCAGGCCTAAACCGAATAAACATAAGCCTACCCACCCTAAACCCTAAAACATACAACAAACTTACAAAAAACAACCTCAACAAAACACTAACAGGCATAAACGCAGCAATAAAAGCAGGCTTCAACCCCATCAAACTAAACATGGTCATACTTAAAAACATAAACGAAAACGACGTACTAGACATGATAACCTACGCAGAAAAAACACAAGTAATCCTACAACTCATAGAACTTGACCCAATAAACCTCAACACCCAATATTATAAACAACACCACCACAATCTAGAAAAACAAGAAGAAATACTAAAACAAAAAGCAATAAACATAAAACAGCGGCAATTTATGCACAACCGTCAAATCTACCAATTACCAAACACTACAGTAGAAACTGTACATCCCATAGAAAATACCGATTTTTGTAACCACTGCACAAGACTACGTCTTACAAGTGATGGAAAACTCAAGACTTGCCTTATGCAAAACAACAACCTAACTGATATTCTAACACCTCTTCAACAAGGAGCTGGCAAAGAAGAGCTAAAACAAATAATCAAACAGGCAAACCAACAAAGAAAACCCTACAACAACCAAACAACAAACAATCCACTCTAAAACCAAACACAACAAAAACTATTAAAAATTCAACAAAACAAAAACAATAAAAATTAGACTGTGTAAAAGATTTAAAAATATATGTTAGATAAATATTTTGAAATAAATTATGGTTTTTTATGTTTTATAAGTTGTTGTAAAAAAGTTGGTGAATTGTTCAATCAAATTTAACTTTTAGGATATATTATCATTTTGTTTACCTTAGACTGTTTCTGTTTATTACACTTTGCCCATTAAAATATAAAACGTAAATTTACAAAAAATGGATATTTTACAATATTTAGAATGTACACGTTTATGTTTAAAACTGATTCCTTAAAACACTTTTTTAAAACCAATCTAACACAACACTAATATACCACAATATACGACCGTTATTTATACAAATATTGGAGAAAAATGAAATGGTAAATAACAACATAAAAAACATAACAACAACAGCACTTGTATTAGTGCTTGTTGCAAGCTGTTTTACAATAATGGCTTCAACAGCAAACGCAGCAAACACAAACGCAAATAATAAAAACGGCGTAACTTTTACCCCACACGTCAACATGGAAACCATTACCTGGAACATGCATGCCCACGAAAAAACCAATCAAGATCAAGCATTTACCGCGACCCGTGCACATGACCCCACTGATGCGCACCATATTCAACTAGATGGTAATGAAGCATATTTCTACGGATATTATACCGGCAGCTATTCTGACTATGTGTATTTCAAAGAAGATGACGCAACCGAAAAAACCTTCAAGTTTAACATGAACTTCGCAATCTTTCCAGAAAACAGTGAGATTCTAGCACCTCAGCGTTGGCATTCTCTGCGCTCTGTAGGCTTCTTAGTCAACTGTATAATTAATAACGATGGATCATTCAGTGGTTTCTATTTTTCCTTAGAACCGCAAAAGGGCTATAATAACGGTGGTGATAGTCAAATTGTAGTCAGATTTATAGATAATATGGACTTCAATGATTTATATGAAGATTCACATCTCATCACTGGTACAAAGACTACTATTTTGACTAAAATTGAGCTTGATAACTTAATGCAAACTGATGATTACGAAATTAAATCTTCAAATCAAGCATTTTCGGTGACGAAAAACACAGAAGAAATCTTTTCATTTGATTTAGCTGATGAAAATTCACAAATACCTGATGACTACACTGGCGGTAACGACTTTGGTTTCTATGCTGGATACATTGGACAGGAAGATGGTCACGCATGCAGAGAATTGAGTTTTGCTGAATTCGGCAACATCGAGCTTTGGACTAAATCGCTTGTGCCAGATATATCTGAAGTAAGCTGGAATAATGGCAACGGTAATGGCAATGGCAACGGCATAAATCAGCTCACAGTTAATGGCATCACATTGAAGAACAATAAAAATTATGTAGAACCTAAAAATTTTGAGACCACAGTCACTAAAACGGTATTGGCTAAAAATGATCCAACCGCAATTTATACTGTTATAGACAAACCCGTAAGCAATACTAACGGTGGGCAGTATGAGAAAGTCTATGATATAAAAATTGGGTTATTTGAAAACGGTGCTTGGAAGGTTTATTCAGGACTACTCTCAACAGATAATCCAGGCGGAAATGAAGCAATTCAACCAATAATAGGATAATATTATTCATAACCAACACTTTTCCTATTTTTTTTAACACATATTCTCAAAAAACAGATCATTTATTTGAATACTATAAATGTTTACAATTACCAATTAGTAGACATTAGCTCTAATTATTATCTTGACAGTTGCTTATGTGATAGCACAGTTTTTGTGTTTTTATACATCTGACTTACTATTTAGTAGCAGATTTATTGAGTTTTAGTGTACAAAAATAATAAACTAAGCGCATTATGTTAAAAATTTGAAAAGGAAGAAAGGTTGTTAGTGTTTGACGTTGCAGATGTTGGGTATTGTTTTTAGTTGGGTGATGATTTCTGGTGTTGCTTTTTGGTGTAATGCGTAGACGCTTATGGCGTAGCCTGTGTTTATTTGGCGACTATAGTTTGCGCGTATATTGATGTTGTTATCAGCTAAAACTTTGTCGATGCTTGCAAACACGCCTGGTATGTCTTTGTGGTGTATAAATAGATTATAGATTTGTTTTTCTTCTACTGCAATGTTTGCGCTTGCGTTGACAGCGTTAGTAAAGTCTCCACTTTTAAGATAGTTTGAAAGAACACACGCGATTTCAGTGGACGTTTCTACTTGAGCTTCAACTGTAGATGCACCTAGATGGCTACTTAATACAACATTGTCAAGTTCTTTTAATGGATCATTGAAAGATTCACATTCGGTTTTTGGTTCTTCTTTGTAAACATCTGTTGCGTAACCGCCAATTTTTTTCTCTTTTAACGCATTATAGAGAGCTATTTGGTCAATGTTGTTACCTCGGGAAGTGTTTATAATAAACGCTTTAGGTTTCATCTGGGTTAATTCTTTTTCACCAATGATTATGTCTTTGCCACCTGTGTGAATACTTATGTAATCAGCTTGTTTGAGAAGTTCTTCTTTGCTTACAAATTTCATTCTAATTTCTGAATTAGGACAAATATCATAACCTATGATTTCCATGTCAAACCCACGCTTAGCAATCTGAGCAAGCTTTTGACCAATCCTACCACAACCAATAACACCTAACGTTTTATGCGCCAACTCTGTCCCTTCAAACTTCTTTTTAATCCATACACCATTCTTAAGCGAATAATGAGATTGCGAAGTATTACGAGAAATACTTAACATCAAAGTAATAGCTAATTCTGCAACAGCATTAGTACTACCAAAAGGCGCAATTTTCACCACAACCCCATTCTCAGAAGCAGCCACTACATCAATATTATCATAACCAACTCCTGCACGACCAATAATTTTCAAATTACCTTTTGCACCAGCTTCAATAATTTCACGCGTAACTTTTGTGGCACTCCTTACAACTAACGCATCAAACTGTCCTATTTCAGCAATTAATCCGTTTAAATCACGTTTTCTTGTATCAGTTTCTATTCCAGCTTTCTGGAAAACTTCTAAACCTTGGGTCTCTAAACCATCATTTAAGAGTACTTTCACAGCAAGAGTCTCCTTTAAGAGTTAACAAACATATACACTTATTAACTAATAAAGTTCACTAGCAAAAAACCCATTTCAAACTTTACGTTTAACTTTCGGTTGACTAACTCTAGTTGAAGCAATATCAAACATGTTAACCTGCCTACAATATGGACATTTAAGACGTCGCCGATTACCATACCGTAACGAAGTCAAAGTTGCACCAGGCACCCAATGAAAATTAAACACTTTTTTACACATCGGACAAACCAACCTAGATGTATAATGCGGACCATACCTAGGTAACAAAATAAATAAAACAAGAAAGCCAATTACCACAACAGGCGTAAGAACATAAACAATCATTACATCCATAATCATTCATTACTACAAACACTCTGATAATAATTAAAGCTTAGCTAAAAAATCAAAAATAAAAATGAAAAAAATAAGTGTAAATAAAAATGGGTGTTACATTTTAGCATATTTTAAGGCTTCATCAACACTTTGGAAACCGTATTTTACTTGACTAAATTCTTCTTTCAAAGCCATAACATCTACTTTAACCTGTTGAGATGATCGTTTGCCTTTAATCACATCCATCATTAAATCACACAAATACTTTATGTCACCTTCTTGCATACCATGTCGAGTTACATCTTGGAAACCAACACGTAAACCAGCAGGATTTTCTTTATCACTCTGGTCATCATAGGGTAATATGTTTTTGTTAAGTATAATGTTTGCATCTTCAAGTTCTTGAGCAATTTTGTTGCCACCACCAAACTCTCTAATGTCTAGTGCTAATTGGTGTGATTTTGTAAAGCCTTTGTGTTCTGCAACAACTTTAACGCCGTTTTCGTACAGGTATTGACCTGCTGTTTGAGCGTTTTTAACAATTTGAGCGGCCAAGCTTTGGCCAAATATTTTCATCTCAAAACAGGCTATACCTAGTGCTGGAAGTCTTCCAAGGTGTGTACTTGAGGCGGTTAGTGGAAATACTGAGTGTTGAATTTTTCGTACAGCTTTTTCTTTAGCTGGAGTGTCGGGTATACCCATGATTACACCGCCTTGTGGGCCTGGGAAAGTTTTGTGTGTGGATGCAGTGATAAAGTCTGCACCTTCTCGTAGGGGGTCTTGGAATTGTCCTCCTGCAATTAAACCTAGTACGTGTGCTGCGTCATAGGCTATGTAGGCGTTTACGTCTTTGCATGCTTCTTTGAGTTCTTTTATTGGGTGTGGGAATAGGAATAGGCTGCCGCCGAAGGTGACGATGCCGGGTTTTGTTGTGCGTATGATGTGGGCTGATTTGTCTGGGTCAATGTTGAATTCGTTGATGTTGTAAATGTGGTTGATGTTATCTAGGCCTAGGATGCTGCCGGCTAGTCCGGTGTAGTCGTGGCTTATGTGTGCTCCGCAGCTTAGGGGTGTTACGGCCATTTTGTTGTTTTTTGATGCTAGGGCTAGTCCTTTGAATGTTGCTGTGTTTGCGTGTGTGCCTGAGATTAGTCGGATGTCTGCCCAAGTTGTTTGGAATAGGCTTTTTATGGCGTCTGTTGTGTGGTTTTCGATTTGGCTGCTGTATTTTTGGCCTTGGTAGAAGCGTTTTTCCACGTGTCCTTCTTTGTTGTTGTTTCCTTCTGCGTAGCGTGTGGCAAGGTCGTGGGTTAGGTCTAGCATTTGGCATACTGCGGGTGATTTGAGGCCTTCGCTTGCTATCAGGTTTATGCATTCTTTTTTGCGGTATTGTTCGTGTTTTTTTGTTGTTTCTATTAAGTCTAGGATTATGTTTGGCAGGTCTTTCATGTATAATTCTCACGTTGCTTACAACGGATTATATTTTGCAGTATTTAGCCGTTACTGGTAAGGGAGTTTGAAAGGTTTGGGTTTGTGGTTTTTGATGTTTTGTGTTTGTTTAATTTTTTAGGTTTGCCTAAAAATTTAGGCATATTACCACATATTTTAGGTTACATTACAAAGAACAGTGCTTAAATCAACCCTTTATACAAACAAAACAAAAATTTTGTGAGGACTAAAAATTAAGAAAGTTGTTTTTACTGTGTTTTTTGTGAGCAAGATATGTTGTAGTGAATAATTGAGAGTAATATTGTTGTTGTAGTGTTAACTTGAAAATGAAGCAATAAAGTCTTTGAAGACGGCAAATTGTCTTCTGATCAAGTTATGAAAAACTAATTGGATGGTCGTATGGAAAAAAACACAAACAATCACCCGTCTAAAATCTCAAAAAGAATAAGTTTAATGTTTATACAACAATGACCTATACTTAACAAACATAATTAGCTACGGTCATAGATAAAACTATATACAATGAGATGCTATTTGTTATATATGAAAATTGGTCGAAATGCACTATGCCCATGTGGGAGTGGGAAAAAGTATAAGCATTGTTGCCTGTTTGGTGGTAGGAAATTGCCGGTGAAACAGAGATCAAACTTTGTAAACCCCATGGACAAAAGGATATATGATCCAGTTAACGCTATGATGATTACGAGAAGACTATTTCTAAATATACACAAACGCCGATTGTCATCTAAACCGCATATAAAGGCCTATAAAAAAATAAGAAAACTACATGCCGAGATTTTTAAAAATATGCAAGATTATCATGAAAGTGGAAAATTTAAATGGGAAACTGACCCTAATTATGTTTCTAAACATCCACCAAGTATAGATGACTATAACGAAATTACTTTAGTTAACAGCCAGTTTGATACAACTACTGATGTTGGAATAAACGCGTTTATGGATATTATGATTTATAAAGCTGCATCAAATATGAATTGTATTGTAGAAGAATTCATTAACAATAAACATTATAGAAAACCTGAAAAAATAGAACTTTTACAAAGTATGTTAAAGTCTAGATTAGGCTTGTTTGAAATTATTAAAAAAGATTCAGAAGAGGGATATGTACACATCAGAGAAGTGTTTACAGGTCGCGAATATAAAACAACCGATATAGCACTTAGCTATGAATCAGACGATATCAACGTATATTATTATATGAGAATCATCACTCATCAAGGAATTAGTTTTAATTCAGGAATCGCCATGCCATTTAAAAAAACAGACCCCTTTATTCAAAAATTCATCACAGAATACATACAAAACTATGACCCACAAGACGAATTTATCAGATTCACAGAATTATACAACCAATACACTCAAAACCCAAACGAATTCCTCATAATCACAAACCACTAAGCCAACAAACTTTTCATTCCTCCTGTTTTAAATTTTTAGGAACAATCCAATAATCAATAGTCCCACCCTTCACCCATTTACCACCTATACTTCTCACAATATCATTAATATCCTCCCACTCAGTTTTTAAATACTGTATTGGCTTAATAATAACATAATCATCATCCGAAGTAAACCTAAGCAACTTACGCTGCGCTTTAGTAAATTCATCTTCAAACCTACAAGTACCAATATTTGTTTCAGGTTTAGTTCCCAACGTTTTAACACCTGTACTTAAATCAATAGACGAAACTGGTTGACCCATTGACGTTGTTAACGTTTGAATCAAAGATTTTTGCGGTGTTACAATTGACGCTACAGACGTTTGCAAATCAACCATAGAATTTTTCGGCACAACATCCTGCTTTACCTTCAATGACTGTTTACTTGAAACTACCGATTGATTTGATTGCAACATTGCAACATCATGATACGGAGTAGGCACATTTTCAGGAATATCATCAAAAATATCACTTCTAATAACTGTTATTACTTGCTTAGCAAAAACGTCATACTGTATGTTAATTAACTCTGCATCTTGTGGAAGATTATACCCTTGGGTTGAATTACCCTGCAACAAACGTATTAACTCTTCAGGCGTAAACTTTAACATTCTTTGTTTCACATCATTCCCTCACATAATTTGTACAACTACCTTGTTGTGGTATAAAAATTATTGTATACACCAACTCACACAAACCTATACACACAAACATACACACACAAACCTATTTGCAAACAAATTTTATACAAACTTTAAAAGTATCACAGAAGAGTACACCGTCAGCGACGCACCGACGCTGGAAAAACACAAAAACACTTTCATAAAAACAAACACCAAAAACACAACCTCCACACCACCATATTTAACACCCCAACCACAAAAACAAAACATAACTATAGATTAATTTTATCTAGAAAAACAAACTGATCAAACTCTAAGATTTTTAGAGTTCACACCAATCAGCACGTTTTTTGACTACATCACATCTTTTTTGGTCGTTTGCATGGAGCATCTTTTTTTGAAAGTTAGTCCAAGTTTTTTAAATACTTTGCTTAGTCCTGATTCTGATATTTTAAGGTCAAACATTTCTATAATTTCTAATAAAGTGCGATCAGGGTTTTTGTTAACTTCAGCTTTAATTTGATCTATCTGGGCCTCGCTTAATTTTGAGGGGCGACCACAATTTTCATAATTAGGCAGGTATGTGCCTGTTTTGCGGTATTGTGCCCAGAGTTTTGTTACTGTGCTTTGGCTTATGGAGAGCCATTGTGCGATGTCTGTTTCGTTTTCGTTGTTTTGTTTGTGTTTGATTATTTTTTCTCTTTCTTTGTTTGTAATTGGCTTTGGCATAATATCATAATTCACAAGCATGTAGTAAAACTTTTTGCATGTTACTATACTGTGGAAAATAGTCAAAAAACTCGATACCAACACATACTGCTCAATTTTTGCCAACATATAATAAAACACTATAGTTATTATAGTAAAACTTGGCTTAACAGTTTTATATTTAGCAACCACACGAGCTCAACTATCATCAAACCTTGACACAGTCAACATTAATAACAACAAAATCCCATATTTTCGACCCAAACACACCATCTACATCTCTTAATTACCTATTTAATTTTTAAAGTGAAAAAGAAGAGGTGATTAATTTTTAAATTTACTTTTCGGTTGCGATTGTACAATCAAGCTTTGCTTGTAATTTTTCTAAATCAGTTTTGGGTTTTTTGTTTTTTCGGCATCAAAAATCGTGTAACAGGTAAAATTGTCAGGGTATCACTTGGGTTTATGTGTGTGTTTGAAGTGTGGTGCTTAAATTTGAAAGTTATGGGGGTATTTTGCCTATGTAGTTTGTTTGTGTGGCTCTTAGGCATAATGCTAAGATTAGAGTGATAAATACGCCTGTAAAGGCTGATTCTTTAAGTGGCATCACATGTAACAGTGTTGTCATCACTAACGGAACTAATACTGCAGGCAAAAATACTATAAAACCCATCAGATCCCATATCGACATATCATCACCAATAAATCCAAATTTTTTATTTCTTTTTTTTAAAAAATAGAAAGGGTTATATTTTCAAAGTTTATGTTTAGAGTTTTTGTAGTGTGGAAAAAGTTTTAGGTGCGTAATATTGTTTTTTCTGTGTATTTGTTTAGTGTTTCTGCGAATTCTGTTATGGTTTCTTGTGCGTAAACGGGTAGTGTTTGGTAATGTTTATCTATGGTGTTTTCTGGGATGAATTGTTGGAGTGCATGTGTTTTAGAGCCTTTGGTTAATTCGCCTATGTTGATTATGTCTTGTAGGGTGACAAGTTCAGGGACAAGGGTTGTGCGGAATTCGTGTGTAATATTATTTGTTTTTAGTAAGTTTATACTTTTTTGTAGATTGTCTGTGTTTTGTGCACCTAATTGTTTATATTTTTCCAGGCTGGTTTTAACATCTACAGCTATGTAGTCTGTATAGTTAAGACATTCTTTAAGTGTTTCTGGATAGAATCCGTTAGTGTCTAATTTTACTGAAAAGCCATGTTCTTTTAGTTTAGCAAGAAATTTAGGTAATTCTTTGTGCATGCATGGTTCTCCGCCTGTTACAACTACTGCGTTAATGTATTTTTTTCGTTTTTCTAAAATTTCTAAGGCGGTAGTTTCTTGTAGAAATGGTGGTTGTGGATCAGTGGCGATTTTCCAGTTGTAGCAGTAGGGACAGCGTAGATTGCAGCCTGGCGTGAATAGTATACTTGCTACTTTGTCTGGGTAATCAAGTAGACTTGTTTTTTGTAGCCCGCTGAACTTCATTTTTTGGTTTTCACCTATTGTTGTATGAGAGGGATAGTGGTGATGGTGTTTGATTTGTCGAAGGTTTTTCGTATGGTGAATTCTGCTTGTTTTCCGTTGTTCCATTGATCTACTGGGCGTAGGTAGCCGACGACGCGGCTATAGACTTCGCTGTATGCGCCGCATGTTGGGCAGTGTTTGTGTTCGCCTGTGTTGTAGCCGTGGTTGGGGCAAATGCTAAAAGTGGGTGTTAGGGTGAAGTATGGGATGTTTGTGTTTTCGGCTACTTTTTTGGTTAGTTCTGCTGCTGATTTCCATGATGGTAGGCGTTCGCCTAGGAATATGTGGAAGTTTGTTCCGCCGGTGTATAGTGTTTGTAATGTGTTTTGGTGTTCTAGGGCTTCAAAGAGGTCGCCTGCAAAGTCTACGGGTAGTTGTGAGGAGTTGGTGTAGAATGGTTCAGCGTTTTGTGTTTGGATGTGTTTTTGGTTGGCAAAGATTATGTTGCGGTAGCGTTTTTGGTCGATGCGTGCTAGGCGGTATGCTGTGCCTTCTGCGGGGGTGGCTTCTAGGTTGTATATGTCGCCTGTTTCTTTTTGGTATTCGCTTATGCGTTCTCGCATGTATGTGAGTATTTTTACTGCGAATGTTTGTCCGTCTTTAGAGGCGATGTTTTGGCCAAGTAAGTTGAGGATTGCTTCGTTTATGCCTACGATGCCGATTGTTGAGAAATGGTTTTTCCAGTAATTGTTGTATCTTTCTTTTACGTTGCGTAGGTATCGTCTGGAGTATGGGTATAGGCCTTTTTCTGTAAAGTCTTCAAGTACTTTGCGTTTAAGTTCTAGGCTGTCTTGGGCGGTGTCCATTAGGGTGCCTAGTTTTTCGAAGAATTCGTCTTCGTTTTTTGAGAGGTAGCCTGCTCTTGGAATGTTTAGTGTAACTACGCCTATGCTGCCTGTTAGGGGGTTTGCGCCAAAGAAGCCTCCGCCTCGTTTTCGTAATTCTCTGTTGTCAATGCGGAGTCGGCAGCACATGCTGCGGACGTCTTCGGGTTTTAGGTCACTGTTTATAAAGTTGCTAAAGTTTGGTACGCCGTATTTGGCTGTGACTTCAAATATTGCTTGTGAAACAGGTGAGTCCCAATCGAAGTCTTTGGTGATGTTGTATGTTGGGATTGGGAAAGTGAATACTCTGCCTTTTGAGTCTCCTTTGGACATTACTTGGGCGAATGCTATGTTGAGCATTTCCATTTCTTTAGTCATGTCGCCGTAGGTGTCTTTTGTTATTGCTCCGTTGTAAATGACGGCTTCGTTTTTCATAAATTCTGGGATTGTTAGGTCTAATGTGAGGTTGGTGAAGGGTGTTTGGAAGCCTACGCGTGTGGGGACGTTCATGTTGAAAAAGAATTCTTGTAGAGCTTGGGTTACGTCTTTTTGGGTTAAATTGTCGTAGCGTATGAATGGTGCTAGATAGGTGTCAAAGTTGCTAAATGCTTGTGCGCCTGCTGCTTCTCCTTGGAGTGTGTAGAAAAAGTTTACGATTTGTCCCAGTGCGGTGCGGAAGTGTTTGGCTGGTTTGCTTTCGATTTTTCCTGATACGCCTCCAAATCCTGATAATAGTAGGTCGCTTATGTCCCAGCCGACACAGTATGGTCCTAGAACGCCAAGGTCGTGGATGTGTATGTCGCCTGAAAAGTGTGCGTTGGCAATGTTTTCGGGGTAGATGCGGCCTATCCAGTATTTGGCAATTACTGTGGATGAGAGGTAATTGTTTAAGCCTTGTAGGGAGTAGCTCATGTTGCTGTTTTCTTTTACACGCCAGTCTTCTACTTCGAGGTATTGGTCAACAAGGTCAGCTGAGCTTAGTAGTGCGGCTAATTCGCGCATGTCGTTGTGTTGTTTGCGGTAGAGGATGTAGGCTTTTGCGGTAGATGCGTTGCCGTTTTCTATTAATTGCTTTTCGACGGTATCTTGTACTTCTTCTACAGTAGGTACACCGTCATCTCCATACTGTTTGTTTAATGCAATTACTACTGCGTCGCTGACGCGTTTAGCTTGTTCTTTATCTTTGCCGCCTACAGCTTTGGCAGCTTTCCAAATAGCTTGAGTAATTCGTTCTTGGTCAAAGGGTTCTAATTTACTGTCACGTTTTAATACAAACTTCATTATTTTTCCACTTCCATAAGTAATCGTCCGAAATCTTCGGGTTCTTCAAATTTTTTGTATACAGATGCAAATCTAATGTATACTATGCGGTCCATGGTTTTGAGGTGTTTCATGATTAAATCTCCAATTTCTTGTGTTGTGACTTCTTCTGTGTCTTTCATCATTAAATCTTGTCGTATTTGTCCTGCTAGCTCGTTTATTTGAGCCATAGTTACAGGTCTTTTTTCGCTTGCTTTTTGTATGCCGCGAATTATTTTGTTTACATCGAAGCGTTCGAGTTTTCCGTCTTTTTTGCGTACCATTAATTCGATTGTTTCAACGTATTCGTAAGTTGTGAAGCGTTTGTTGCAGTTTACGCATTCTCTTCGTCTTCGTGTAGTGTTATCTGGTGAATCTCGTGTTTCTAATGTTTTAACATTTTCAGAGTTGCAATACGGACATTTCATGAATCTCACACAAACTGGTTGTTTAGTGTTAACAGATTATTATATTACACTATGCATAGCGCATATTTAAAGAATTTACACATAAAATCTAAAATAACCCCTAAACCACCCAAACACTAATCCATAAAAATATACAGATTCAACGAAAACAAAAAGCCATAAAAACGCCCAATTAACCCAAACAACCCACATATCCAAAAAATTACATACTATAAAATTCAAACAAACAATCACACAGGACGCACAATCAAATAACCCTTATCAATCAACCAATGATGAAAACAATAAGCAGAAAACAAACAACCAGACACACAAACCTTACGAACCGCCTCATACTCCACAGAACCCTCAACCAAACCATTCAACTCCACCTGAACACTACACTTTACATCATTACAAAACTCCCTACGCCCATACCCAACAAAACCATCCAACAACAATTCACCAACAACCAACAAACCAAAACAAACATATAAACATTATACCAAACAAAAACCCAGCCAAAAACAAAACACCTACTTCACCACCAAAACTGCACGCTTAATCACATAAACCCCCGAAGTACGATCCCACACCACCTCAAAATCCAAAACTTCAACCCGCTGCCTAAACAACGGCGCATCCAAAACAGTAGTCTCAATTTCACCCCCCTCCCCAGACACACTAATACCATACTTCTCCGACAACACTAAAAGCCGCCCAAACAAATCCCTATCCAACAACCTACCCAACCACGAAACATCCAACGGATAAGCAAACACACCCGAAATAACCACACTAAACTTACACTCAAACAACCTCTCCAACAACGCCTTTTGACCAAACTTCCACAACGGATTAAAACACACCAAACCCAAACCATCACAAATCCTCTGAACCCTACTCACCTGATACACCGACTCAACCGCACCAGTAACCACACCCTCAATACCAAACAAAACCTTAGCCTGCAAAATAGCCCGCTCCAAATCAACAAGCTCCTCCTCCTTACACCCCTCCGTAACCACCGAAACCAACGGCAACCCCAAAGCCTGAGCCTGCAACACAGTAACATCCACATTAGGCGTATGAAACATATAACTCTCCTTATTCTTCGAAACAACAGTAATCAAACAAACAACCTGCCCCTTTTCAGCAGCCAAATGTAAAGCAAGCGTAGAATCCTTGCCACCTGAAAACAACACACCAAATCTCATACAAAAACACTACAAATAAACTTGTATATACACCTTAAGCTACTTTAACCAACATTTTTGTCCCATTACATAACTATTTTAGCGTAAGTTTATTGATGACACTTGAACTATTTGATATATGCCTCATCTATGGTTTGACAAAGGTACACTACTACTAAAAAGCGAAATAGGAACACCCTATGGCAAATGGGATTCTCGCAACAATTGCTACCGCATTAAAGCTAGTCATTATCGAGATGTTTTAGATTTTTTAAAAGAAAGCAACCTTAACGTTGATAATACAGCTTTAAATTTACCAGCCCTTGAACAATTAAAAGGAAGCATCGAATTACGCTCTTATCAAAATGAAGCATTAGATCAATGGTTAAATGCAGATAAACGAGGCGTACTAGTTTTACCAACTGCTGCTGGAAAAACTTTCATTGCACTTAAAGCAGTTGATTTGCTTGGAGTACAAACATTAATTGTGGTTCCTACTTTGGATTTGCTTGATCAATGGAAACAGCGAGTGAGAGAATGTTTGGGTGTGGAGGCTGGTGTTGTAGGTGGTGGTGAGTGTGTGGTGCGGATGGTAACTGTTGCAACGTATGATTCTGCGTATGCGCAAGCATCGTTTTTGGGTAACAAGTTTTTGTTGTTGATTTTTGATGAGGTGCATCATTTGGCTTCGCCTGGTTTTATGCAGATTGCAGAAATGTTTCTTGCGCCTTTTCGTATGGGGTTAACTGCAACCTATGAACGAGTTGATAAACGACATAATTTGTTGCCATTGTTGGTGGGTGATCCGGTTTATTCTGTATCTGTTGAAGAGTTAACCGCTGGGCAGCATCTTTCGGATTATACATATGAACGGGTGGCTGTAGAGTTAACAGATCAAGAGCAACAAGTTTATGAGGAGAAAATGGCTGTTTTTAAAAATTATTTGACGACGCGACATATTGTGTTACGGTCAGCACTTGATTTTAAACGCTTTATCATGTCAACAGGGCGTGATCCTCAGGCAAGAGAAGCTCTTTTGGCACGCAATAAAGCGTTGAAAGTTGCTGTTAATTCTGAAGCTAAACTTGACTTGTTGGCACAAAAACTTGAAGATTACCAAAACGAGAAAATATTAATTTTTACATTACATAATGATTTGGTTTATGCTGTTAGTCAACGTTTTTTGGTGCCTGCCATAACATATCAAACATCACGAGAAGAACGACGCGAAATTTTAACTAATTTTGGCAAGGGTAAATATATGGTGATTGTTACCTCACAAGTACTTGATGAAGGAGTAGATGTTCCTGACGCATCAGTTGGTATTGTACTTGGTGGAACAGGAAGTAAACGTGAATTTGTACAACGACTAGGACGACTTCTCAGAAGAAAAGATGGCAAAATAGCTAAACTTGTAGAAATTATTTCTAAAGAAACAGTAGAAGTAAACATTAGCCGCAGACGTCACATAAAAAAAGAAGGAACAACCAATCGTGCTACCTAGCAACCTACTCTTAGTGTATAAACACAAAGGTGAAATTCAACCTCGCTACGCAAAAATATCACCTGAAAATCTACAACTTGCCAACCAACTCATTGAAATATACAAAAAACAAGTTGGAGAAAAGAAAAAAAACATCACACCATTTATAACCAAACAAGAACAAAACCACGAATACCGATTTGTCAGAGCATTAGCTTTACTGCTTGACAGAAAAAGCCAATTTATATGCAACACTAAAACTAACCCACAATTTTTAAGAAAAAAAATTTTCCAAACAACAGAAAAACAAGGCCTACCCACAACAACTAAAAAACGTCAACAAATCCTAGAAACAGTTGCCCTAGAATTATCATTAAACATTAAAGACATCGAAGAACAAATGTATGCTGACTTAGATGCTGAACTTTTCCTTGAAAAATTTGAAGCCCCAACACCCACCGAACTATTACAACAATACAACCTTAGCCTAACACAAACCCTACTCTTCGAAAGCAACGAATTAACATTTACAACCTCAGGCAACTGGCAACAACTATTCTACCAAATAAAAAAACTAGGCTTAATCTACGAAATCTACCAAACCCCTGAAATTTACATAAAAATAGACGGCCCATCAAGCCTCTTCAAACTCACCAAACGCTACGGCACCAACATCGCAAAACTCTTACCCACAATCATTACAAACCAAACCTGGACAATAACCGCAAAAATACTCTGGAAATACACAAACGAAATCTGCACCTTCGAAATGAACCATACAAAACACAACCAACTATTAAAAACCCAACCACTACAAATAACAACCTACGACAGCACAATAGAAGAAACCTTTGCCAACCAATTCAAAGCCTTAAACACTGGTTGGACACTTAAACGCGAACCCGAACCCATACCCGTAAACAAAAGTGTACTTATTCCCGATTTCTCACTTGAAAAATCAAACCTCAAAATCTACCTAGAAATCATCGGATTCTGGACCGAAGACTACCTACAACGAAAAACAGAAAAACTCAAACACGTCAACACCAAAATGATACTACTAATCCATGAAAACTTAGCCTGTGAAAAAATCACCAAACTAGAAAACCAACCACAACTACATTTCATCTACTACAAAGACAAAATACCCCTATCACACATACTACAATACCTTCAAAAAGAATTCGAAACCATAAAAACAAAAGAAATACAACTCCTCCAAAAACTACCCATCATATTCACAGAACCCATAATAAACTATACCGAATTCGCAAACCAAACAGGCCTCTCAATTGAAGCAATACAACAAACACTAACAATTAACCCTCCAAAAAATTACATCCCCATAAACAACGGCCTAATCAGTCAAGAAAAACTCCAACAAATAGCCACTATACTTGACAACACCATAAAACAAACAAAAAAACTAACACTCACCCAAGCAACCACCATAATAGAAACACAAGGCGTAAACGACACAACCACCATACTCAAACACCTCAACTACAAAATAAAATGGAACGGCATAAACACACAACAAGCCGAAATAATCCCACCAAAACCCCAAACAACAAATGAAAAATAACACTAAACCCCCTTCCAAACAATAACAACTAATAATTCTTTACAAAAAAAATTGGATAAAAAATAAACGGTATATTAGGAAAATATTGAAAAAGACGAATCATCATCATTAGCAGTTTGCTGATTTAATTTATCATTAATCTCTTTTACACGCTTTTCAATTTCTTCTGCTTCTTTAACATTTCCCACAGCCATTTGAGCACTTTTAACCTCTTCAAGCGCACTTAACCCATAACGATCAAAACCTTTATTCAAAGCAATATCAGCAGCTTTACTGAAAAACTCTACCGCCTGCAAATACTCTTTCAACACCACACTACATTCACCAGCCTTATAAAACATTTCAGCAGCACCAAAATAATTTTGACCCTTAAAGTAAAGCTCACCACTTTTTACAAACAAATCACGAGCTTCAACAGGTTTACTACTCTCCATTAAAGCATTAGCATCTTTATGAATTTTAATCGGATCTTCTTTAACACTCATCACTATCACTACACATATTTTATAAGAACATACATTATAATTTTTCCTCTTCAAAAACACACTACCAACAAAATAACCATACAATCAAACAAATAAAAAAACATGGATCACCTTTAGAATTCAGATAATCCTTTGCAGTTGTAAGCATAAACAACATATTTATCGACACAAAAAGGTTATCATAGTAAAGTTAGTGTATCCGAGGATAATGTGTAATGCGGATCAAAACGGTTTCAAAAAAACATAGAGTATCAACTATTCATGTAACAGCGGCAGCTGTTTTTGCAGCTCTTGTTGCCATAGTTACAATGATTTCAGTCATACCCATTCCTGCAACAAGTGGATATTTTAATCTTGGAGAGGCACTTATTTACTCGTCAGCGTTGCTGCTTGGACCATTTGTAGGGTTATTTGCTGGTGCAGGGGCGTTTATAGCTGATATACCATTGGCATCAGTGTATGCACCTGGAACTCTTGTCATAAAATCTGCAGAGGGTTTTCTTGTAGGTTATTTGTTAAAAAAGTTTAACAGAAAAATTAAAAGTTTAACTTTGTGTGCGTTTAGTGCAATTTTGATTGGAGGTTGTGTAATGGTTATTGGGTACTTTATTTATGAAATGTTTTTGTTTGGTTTTCCATATGCAATATTGGGAGTGCCGTTTAATGTTGTTCAAATGTTGACAGGGTTGTTGGTTGCTGTTCCTGTTATGTATACTGTGTTACGTGCTTTTCCTCAACTTGGGAGTTATTTTTAGGGGAGGGTGAAATGTGAAGTTACCGCTTGGAAAAGTTCCTGTTGATGTTTTGGAGAATATTGTTTTTAAGAATTTGGGTGCGGTTCGTAAGGAAGTGGTTTTAGGTTCGACTATTGGGTGTGATGGTGCGGTTCTTGATATTGGTGATCAGTCTGTTGTTGTTTCTATGGATCCTATTACTGGAGCGGTTGAACATATAGGGTTTGAAGCTGTAAATGTTAATGCTAATGATGTTGCAACGTTTGGGGTTCAACCAGCTTTTATTTTTTCTTGTATTATGTTGCCTGAGGGTGCGGATAGTCAAATGGTTGAAACTATAAGTGTTCAAATGGGTAGGGCTGCTAAAGAATTGGGAATTGCCATAGTTGGTGGACATTGTGAAACCACACCAAAGTTGGATAGCCCGATTGTGGTTTGTTGTATTATAGGTTTAACTAAAAAAGGTGTTTATGTTACTGCTGCAGGAGCAAAAGTTGGAGATAAGTTGATTCTTACTAAAAGCGCGGGTATTGAAGGTACGGCTATTTTGGCTACTGATAGAGAAGTACAGTTATCAAAAGTGTTAACGCGGGAAGTATTGGAGTCTGCTAAGGGGTTTTATAGTCAGATTAGTGTTGTTAAGGATGCTTTGACAGCGTTTCAAACTGGTGGAGTGCATGCAATGCATGATCCTACTGAAGGTGGCGTTCTTAATGGTGTTTATGAAATGGCTGATGCTTCGGGTTTGGGTTTAAAGGTTTTTAGAGACAAAATTGTTGTTAAATCTGAGACAATGAAAATTTGTCAATATTTCAATATTGACCCATTACAATTGATAAGTTCTGGTGCTCTACTTATTGCCGCTGAATCCAACTTTGTTTTGAAAATTTTAGAAACTTTGAGGCAACAGGGTATTTATGCAGCTGTTATTGGAGAATTTACTGATAACCCCAATGAACGTGTTTTTGAATCAAAAAAAGGAACCATTCAAACACTACCAAGACCAACAACTGACCAACTTTGGACAGCACTATCACAATAATCCATCATAAAACACCACTTTTCTAAAATACAATAACCAATTACACACAAATTAAGAGTATATACTTTTAGACAAAATTGCAAATTTCATCTCGTTAAACATTAAAAGAAAAAATAAAAAACACGAAAAAATGAAACACGACAACCAAAAACGTTGATAAAAATAGATAAAATTACAAAAACCCACAATATCTACCATCACAAAAACCCTCCAAGCGCAGTTTATTTTTTTGTTCACA
The DNA here is from genome assembly GCA_009776805.1 of Candidatus Bathycorpusculum grumuli. GTDB lineage: Archaea > Thermoproteota > Bathyarchaeia > Bathyarchaeales > Bathycorpusculaceae > Bathycorpusculum > Bathycorpusculum grumuli. Next base: position 39,466 of record WRNB01000006.1, read on the forward strand.
TTTTTTCTTCAACTATTTTTCCACTTTACCATTGCATTATTGTAACATATTTACTGCAGTAGCATAATGTTCAAATTTTTCACATTACAAATTTAGTTTGGATCAGCAAAAATTAAATCATAAACACTTTTAAACAACATAACTGATACTTTGCGTTTTTACGTCATTTCGTGTTAATCATCCTCATCAAACACCTAGACAACAAAACAGAACCCCTAACCACACAAACAAACATACCCCCAACCAACCCACACAACCACACAACCACACCAAACATAAACAAAAAAATCTTAACCCCCTAACACAAAAACCTAAAACACAAAACATAAAAAAACACAAACACCAAACAAACCAAACACACATGTATAAACACCACTACACACTAACAAAATTCACACCCCCACCAA
>WRNB01000007.1 GCA_009776805.1 Candidatus Bathycorpusculum grumuli
CCCCCCCCCCTGTTGGAAAAAATGTTGCAATTTATGGATATCTGTCAATTCTGTTTTTACTCAACAGTTCATATGTCGCGTAGTATTTTTCATTTAATTTTAATTACATTTAAACATCAAATTAAAAAATATGACAACAGACACATTAATTATGATAACATATGTACAACTGTACTACAATTAAACATGTCCGCATTGGTGCTATAACCATCTCAAACCCACAAACTTTACAGCACAATTTTTTGCCATACACATACACAAAAAAATAAACAAAAACAAAAAAGAAAAACACACAACACAAACACACATAAAAACCGCATCTTAACCTGCCATCATTCACCATCACCTACCTAAATTACGCCTTAAGGTCTTATGTTCAGATTATTGTTGGTGTGCAATAATGATATAGTTAACCCAAAACGAGTAACTTATTTCATTGTTTTGCTAAGCAGGTCATTTCTTATATATAGTAGAGCCTTCGGTCATAGTTTGTTTCCCACTTGCGCACCAAGTCATTTCCATAAATGTAAATGCAGTAAAAAACGATCATTTTTCATCAGAAGTGCTGACGCACAATTCGTAGCTCTACAAAAACATGACAATACTATTAGAAATGCAAGAGGTTGAATTTGAAAAAGAGATACAGACACAATAGTGAAGAGGTGGGGATGGAAATTGTACCAGTATATCGTAGAGAAATCATCATTTATCCCACTTTTTTCTCTTAAACAGTATGGTAAATAACATTTTGTAGTTATTTGGTAGTATAAAAACATCCAATCAGCGGTTATAAGAAAATGCTCAGATAGTTAATGAGGTGTGAATAAAGGTGTTTTGCCTTTATGTTTTGTTTTCAAGTTTTCTTAGTTTATCAGAGCTTTTATTGTGAAGTAGAGTTAACCATTTTTGGGGCGACAGTGAAACGAGTTTGTGTCGCTTCATGCAAAAATCTGTCGTATTCTATAGGATCTTGCGGGTAAAATTCTTTGTAGGGTGTGTAGGATTTTTGTTTGTTTTGGTTTCGGCTCAGCCGAGTTGGGGTATTTGTGGGTTAAAAAGTTATATTTTGGGTTTGGTAGTGGTGTATTTTTTTGTTTTTGTTGTTTTTGTATTGTGAAGTTGGGTTTGTGGTTTTGGTTTGTTTCTAGTTTTGTGTATATGTGTTAGTATGTTTTTGATGGTGGTTTTGTAGGTTGCTGTTTTTTAAAAAGTGTGGCAGTTAGTTGTTTGAATGTGTTAGTAATGAAAAATTTGTGTATAATAGTGATAGATCATGGTTTCATATTTATGTGATTTTTTAATAAATTTGTTCAAATGAAGTTAGTGAATGCAAATATAAGATTTGTGTTATATGAAAATATAAAATAAATTCTTACAATATTACCTTGCAATATATTAGATATGTTCTAATCAAATGCACCATTGTGTTTATTAAGAACAATACACAGATGCTAAAGCAGGTGGAGACATTAACAGATACTGAACCATTATCACTAAAAATGATCACAAAAACAGGGAACATTATAAACGTAACAACTAACGATTTTATAGTTACAATAAAAGAGAAGACAATAACAATACCCAACACAGACATATCCACAATTTGCTTTACAAAAATACGATTCCAATCAGAAGCAACATTAACAGTAACAAACACAAACAACCAACAACTAATTTTCAAATTCAACGTAAAGAAAAAAGAAGTACCTACAACACTTGACATATTAACCCAAATATATAGCAACAAATTCAGCATAATAAAAAAACAGACAAACCACACCACATAATCTTAACTTAACCCACAATTTTTGATGGCGTTCGACATTAATTTACACCATTAAATGTCGAGTGAAAAAATTCACAATAATAACACAACCCAACCATAATTTTATACATCTAAAAAAACAAATAAAACTATACACAGATCGAGACTGTCTGAAAATTATGATACAGAATTTTTGTAGTTGTAAATGATTTTAGAAGTTTGTATTTTAGAAGCATTTTTTATGTTTTTACTGTTCAAATATTTTGAATTATTCAGTTTTTATTTTTGCCTCATAATTGTGGCTAGTTTTCGGACAGTCTGAGATTCACTTCACACAAACACACAACAACAAACACTTACACCCAAACTTTTACATATCACACGCGCCAACCACAACTTTGCCTGCGCCAAGAACCTGTACATACACATAAACACCACCACATAAACCATAAAAACACTAAACAATTACAACAACAAAAAGTTTAATTGGCCATCCTACTCGGTTGAAACCCTGCAATAAGTACAAACACGTTTCATTCCTCATACTTACATGCATTATAATTAGGCTTTTATGATTTTTATAGTTTTATCTTCAATTTTATTTATGTAAGTAAAAACCGTAAAGTTTTTTGTTTTTTTCTAACATAAACTTTGTAACTATCAAAAAGGTCATCTGCAATAACTTGTCGATATTTTTTAGTATATGCCCTTATTGCCTCGTTAATTTCACTTTCTATTTCTAAAGTCCTTTGTTCAATATAATGGTTATAATACACATCATTTCCAAATTGAGCTTTGAATGCTTTCATTTTATAATGTGCATAATTAAACGCATCGAATTCGCGTGGTTGAAATCTATAAAATATAAAGTTATCTTGCTCATCATTATATATTTTTGAATTTATTATCCACCAGTGTAATGTTGCCTTGCTGGGTATTTCATAGATTTTAATTAATTTTCGTTCATTGTCTAAATTTATTACGTCATCTTGATACGCATGACGTCCTTCATGAATAACGGTAGCCATTGCGGCATAATTTGTGAGAGGTTCTTTTGAATCAAGGTAACAAGAATTAATGTATAGTTTACACGGTCTCTTATCACAATAATGACCAAACGTGCCTGCACTCAACAATTTATCTTCGACTACTATTCTGACTTTTTCTCTACCTTGTTCTTCTGGGGTTTTATGCTCTAATTCTCGTAATGCCGCAATTTTTTCATCGCGCTTTAAACCATCCCAACTATCAGTTTTAAAAATGCTTAAATCCACTTAAAACCACTATTATCCTCGCAAAAATTGAAATGTTTTATATTGTTCAGCAACTTTTTTAGGCGATTTCGATTCTAAAATGATACTCATTCTAAAAATTGATTCAACATATGAAGCCTTTTGTTTTTTCATTATATCATCCAAAGTTACACCATTACAATTGTAGCCAATTTCATCGCCTTTTACCCATGCTTTAACAACCTTATACAGTTTTGGATGTACCGTATTTAGCTGATTTGCCATAATTCTCGATATAAATTCAGACTTACGCGTTTCAGCCATAATTTTTTGCACAACCTCATTTGTGCCAAAATTCGGGGACTTACTCACTTTTACCCCTCCTTTCACTCCAGATTCTACATTACTTTTTATCAGCTCAAGCATAATATTATCAAGAAACCTTTCAATCATATCTAATTTTTGCATAGACATATCAGATACAAAGTTAGCTCGATTTGAAATAAGCCTCTTTATATATGCTATAATAACCTGCATATTTTCATCTTTAGTCAGCTCAAACGCATCTTCTGAAAACTTTTCATCTCTGAACACTAACTCTAACGCATTAGTATCTCTGGAACGCCTGATAGAAAACTCTAAAATAGCTGATTTACACTTTTCTTCCATGACTGACAATTATAGACCCCATGTAGAGCTTCAATTTTTTTACGTGACCGTACAAGTTTAGCCCTAACTAGTGCATGTTAAGCAGCTTTCATACAAATAAGTTGGAGTCACTTTAAATCGATTGACACTAAATACACTAATTCTTTTACTCATCAAACATCCCTCGTAATTATTGCGTCTTCAATAGTGATATTGTCATCCTATCTTATTAAAATGTCGTATTCACTATATCAGATTCTATTTTTTGTAAGCATCATTTTTTACCTCTTGCACCCTATGTAGCAATATCATCAGGCTATCGTTAGATAAGGAAACTAAAGTACAGGTAACCTCCGAAAACCCCATTTCAAAAAACTAAACAACATAGATACACGGTTTACAGTATGTGATTTTTAGAAAAATATAATTTTTCGGAGGTCACCTACACAATTCAACAGCATAAAAAACATTAGACCTTGTGCGTTATTAATTGCCAATTCAAAAATCAAATACATACTATCTAATAACACAAAAAAACAAATGCTAAAAAACGTAGAAATCATAATGCAAGCATGCAAAAAAGACCACCTATGTGCAATACCTTAAAAATCATCCACCATAACCCATACATGATTTCATGTAAGGTTTTTTCAATAGATTATGATCACTATAATCTCATTTTGGAATAAGATACAATAAGTCTTGCTGTAGAAATTATTTCCAGTAGTCATTTCTAATTTTTTCATATCCACGCTTTTTTAGAACGTCAGGTGTTTCTGTAAGCGAAGGAAACTCGTTTGATAATTCCACACAAAGACAGGATAATAATTCCTCACCTAATATTTTGGAGTATTTACCACGTAGTGCTTTTTCATACCACTCAACCAAGTTTGTTTCTGTAATAATACTTTGTATGCGATTGCGCCAACCGATTTGATTGAGTATCGAAAGTATGAGTTTTTCTTCTGCGTCTTTACAAACAATAACTATTTTGTCGCTTGAAACGCCATCTACAATTTCTTCGGCTAATTCTTCATTAAGACTTAGATGTTTTATCTAAAATAGCTGAACCCCAATTTGAATACATATCAAGTCCTCTATCAGCGGCGTTTGTAACACCGACACGAAAGACTTTTGCATTTTGCGTGTTTGTGTCATTGTTTATATCCAGACACATCACCATTTTCGCAAAACTAGAAAATTCTTCTAGCAAATATTGTTTTTTATCGTTGACAGAAACTTTTACTTTCAATTCCAATGCAGATACAAGCGTTGCGAACAATGCATAGACTATAACTTCATAAACTTTATCTATACTGCGTTTTAAGCCAGATTCAGTACGGAACGAATTAATGAACTTTATAATTTGAAAATCGACTTTTGTGGCGTTTAGACAATAATTTAACGCATCGGCAAGCTGTGTATGCTTATTCATAAAACGGTTGTAAATATAAGCTTCAACTGCACCAGTCGTCTCTATGTTTTCATCGCCAAGTATTTTAAGTATAATTGGCGGAATTGCGTTGTCATTGAATAAATCATCTTAAATCGTGTAGAACTTGTACAAATACGTCCCAATAAAACAAGGCTCATATCGTTTCGCCATTGCTTGCTTTTATTACGGTAATCATCAAGTTTCAATAAATTCAATGATTCAGGCTGCATTCTATGATGATACAAAATTTCAGCTACCTGTATAGGTTTGTAGAGATGTATCCGTGATTTACGGATAATTGTATCTAGTGCTATTTTAGCTCTTTTCTATCTGTCATCGTTGTCATTGTACCTGATCTTCCATTCATGTTCTTTTAGTGCAAACAACATTTTCTCGGCAACTGCCTCTATAACTGGAATTGCTACACTATTTCCAGTTTGTTTTTTTATACTGCTATATGGTACTACTATTTTAAATGTATCAGGAAACCCTTGTAAACGAAGCATTTCACGAGCCGAAGGACGACGCTCGTTATTTATAAGGATATAATTTGCCGAAGCTCCTGCACGGAGAGCACAAGAAAAATAATGCGGCGTAACTAAACCCCCTACATTTTCGTGAGTTACATATGGACGTTCAGGTATCTTTTTCATTCGCTCAAATCGACTTTGCTTAATGCAATCTTTAACCCACAATGATTTGTCTAATTCATCCTCATTTTCGAGAATATCGTCTAAGGCAAGCCTTTCCCCTTTTGGCACAGGGTTTGGAAAACTAAAATGAACCTCATTAAGAAATCCACAAATAATGATTCGTTCACGTTTCTGCGGAACGCCAAAATCAAGAGCATTTAGCACTTTTGAGTGTACATAATATCCCAACGCTTGCAAATGCGAAATAATGGTACTAAATGTTTTACCATTGTTATGTGCTGTAAGGTTGCGAACATTTTCTAGCATAAAAGCTTTAGGGTGTTTATCTCGAAGGATACGTTCGATTTCAAAAAAAAGTGTTCCCTGTGTTTCATGCTTAAAACCATCTTTATCGCCTATTATGCTAAACGGTTGACAAGGAAAACCACCAAGCAGTATATCAAAATCAGAGATGTCCTTTGAAGCAATTTTTGTAATGTCACCATGTGGAGTTTCTCCAAAATTTGCTTCATAAGTTTTAGCTGCCTGTTTATCCCATTCTGATGAAAAAACGCATTGGCCACCAACATGTTCAAAACCAAGGCGGGTACCCCCAATCCCTGCAAATAAATCTATAAATCTAAAATTGTCCCATGATGAATTTTGGAACTGTTGCGTCTTAAATTCAGCATTGTATAATGTGGGTGCACTATCAAAAATGGATAATTGTACACTTTTCTCCTTCCCCGTGTATATTGTCTGCCCGCTCATCGGTTTCATCTTATTTATCAATAATTCATTTGTATTATTAAATTGTGCCTATGGAGCATGAAAATAACAGATTGCAATCTGATTTTTTTTATTTACTTACTGTGGTTAATGTGTGATATAATTCAAATGTATGTATAAAAGTTGTCTGCTGCGTGTGTGCGTATTTGTCTAGGGAGTTGAAGGGTTGTTTTTGTTGTATGGTGTTGGTTGGCTGATAAATTTCGGCTGTTCTTGTTTGGTATGAATGTATATAAAGAGAGGACGTCTGTTTGTGATTTTTTGGTGTTTTTGGAGTTTGAACAAACCTACGGCGTGCTTATTTTGTATGGTAAGCGTTTTTGGAGGGTATGGTTGGGTGTTGTTGGTTTGTGGAGTTGCGGGTGGTTTTGAGGTGTCTTTGGGTGTTTAAGTGTGTGTTTGTTGTTTTTTGTGTGCCGTTTACTAATAATTTGGTTGAGTGGGATTTGTGTTATTGTAAGAAAGTTGAAGGTTTTTTGTTTTTGGTGGGGTTTTGTTTGTTATGTTAGTATCTTAGGTAAAATTTTTTGCAAGGTGTGTTGAATTTTTGTTTGTTTTGGTTTTGGCTTAGCCGTTGGGTTTGTAGTTTTTTTTATGGTTTCTAAGTGTAATGTGTCGTTGTTGTTTGCTGTAAAAATTTTTTCCGAGTTTGTACCTCGTTAAGTGGATGTGTTGTTTTGTTAAGGTGTATGTGTTTTTTGTTGTTTGTAGTTTTAGGTTTGATGGTGGTGTTTAAATTTTTTTATTATTAAATATGAAGTGGGAAATATTTTGTTTTTTCTTATTTGTAGTTTTGGTTTTGGTTTCGGTTCAGTTGAGTTGGATATGTTTGTTTTTTTCTAATGTTATGCTATCGTTTAATAAAAAGTGTGTTGTTTTGTTGTTTGAGGGATAATTGTGGGTTTAGGTGTTGTTTGGTTTACTGTTAAAGAGAGGCGTTGGAGAATTGGTTTTTTTGGTAAGTTTTCTTGGATGGGGGTAGAACGGTTTTGGGATTCAGGTAATTGTACTATTAGTATTGCAAAGAGTTTTAGTAATGATTGTTTAATTGTTGTTCGAAGTAATCGGTCTTTGTATAGTAGTTTTATGGGGAAGAAAGTTGTGTTGCGTTATATGTTGAGTTTTGAGATTTCAAAGGTGCCCGCAAATCCTCGAACAGAAATATATGTGGCGATACATAAGAGGTTTATAAAAGGAAGAGGTCGAGTTTCAAAAAAACGGTGGATTTTACAACTTGATGATAAACATTGGATTTGGGAATGGGTTCAAGAAGGAAAAGATATTACAAATTCTACAATTTATCAATTATATTGCAAAATAGTCAAGACTTTAAAACAGTCTTTTGAAGTAAACATTCAAGTGCAAAAGAACATGTTTATTAAAGAAGAAGAAGTATTGCCAGTTATATATCAACCGAGTGTTGATGCTTTAAAAAATTTTGTACGAGAAATCCATTGTGCTAAACAATCTCCAGACGTTTATGGTACCTATATCATAGAGGTTTCCCTTCTCTTCAACAACGAACGACTTCGCCAACACGGCCTCTTTAACTCTATCTACAAAAGCATCCGTTACCTTATTTATGGCAGAACAATGGATATTGAAACCTTCAAAATACACGTACATAAAAATTCCGCAGACAACTACTTTACATTTGAAGGCATATACAGCGGTCATAACGGAATTAATGCAGACTCAACACATGGAGACAAAAAGTTGCCTCTGTCTAAACATTCCATAAAATATTATTTCATCAACCAAAATCATCCAATTGTATTTATAAATACATCAAATCATGCAATGGCAGAATATGATACAAATAATAAACTCTGGAAGTGGGAATATATTCCGTGGTTAACAAATACGCCTGTAAAATATGGTACATTAACAAGAAAAGAGTTGGAAAAAAAGATAAAAAAAAGTAAATAATAACTAGAATTATGAAAATAATAATTTTTGTGCAAGGGTTATTTTCGGTTATTAGTGAAAATTTGATAAACCGCGTAAACAGTATATATACTGTATGATAGTAACAGTTTTATAATTAGTCGTGTGTTGCCTATTTGTAATGATTCAGTGATTAAATTTATACTGCCTTTAAGTGTCCATACAGTGTTAGATCTGTAATGGATACAAAATGGGTCATAACACGTGATAAAATTATAACCTTTTTTTGTTATGTGATCTTTTATGTATGTATCTTCGAAAACATGCAATTTAGAAGGAATTTGAATGTCTTTCACTAGAGCTGTTTTTATTAATGCATCATGAGTACCACCACGAATTTGAGCTATTTTATGAGTAACAATTAAAAACAACTTTAACATTTTCGGATTTTTTATAGTTGACCATATTTCAATACCCCACACTGCACCAGTTTGAGGAGCGATACATTTTATGGCTTTTTGATACCAATTACGACATAAAACAACATCACTATCTAAAAATAAAAACCACTCTGTTTGCACCTCCTGTATACCTTTTTGACGAGCAGAAGCACGAGTACCATGATCAAATATTATTTTAATATTAGAATATATTTGTTGAAATTTTTTTATTATTGCAAGTGTATTATCAGTTGAGTAACCATCAACAACAATCAATTGATGCACTGGAACGTTTTGATAAAGCGCATTTAAACATTTAGTTAACACACATTCACTATTTTTTGTCAACAAAACTACGTCTACCAAATCCGCCACCTGTTTAACCACATCCACTTTAATGTATTCTCACACATACCTATTATGATTTAACGAAAGTAAAACTTAGAATATTTAAAGATAAAAACCAAACATGCTCAAACGAGTTGATTTTAATAATGATTTTATAGTTCAAATGTGATTAGTTGCAGTAACAGTTAGTCAGGCGGCGGGTTAAGCATGGGTTTAAAAAAGATGGCAAATATTGCAGCACGTTCTCTTGTTTGGGGTAAACCACATCACGCACAGTGGCTTATTACAAGAAAATGTAATTACAAATGTTTGGGTTGCAATGTTTGGAAAGAGCAAGATACAAAAGAGTTATCATTAGAGAAAATTAAACAGGGCATGGATATTCTTAAGGCAGCAGGTATCGTTGAACTTGTTTTATCTGGTGGAGATCCATTGTTGCGGGAAGATATTGGAGAGATACTAGATTACGCTGCTGAACGGTTTGTGACGACTGTATATGATAATGGAAGTATGGCGGCAAAAAAAATTGATCTTTTGCGAAAAGTAGATTTTGTCACTTTATCTATTGACAGTTTAGATGAAAATAAGCATGATTTTATAAAAAATGTTCCCGGAGCATGGAAAAATGCGATGGAAACTGTAAACATTCTTCAAAAAGAAGGAATAAATGTAAGTGTTAGCCCAACAATTTCCCAGGTAAATCTGTATGAAATAGTAGAAATAACCAAATATTTCACAGAAAGAGGAATCCCTGTATGGTATTGCCTTTATTCATATGATACAATTCAAGAACCCAACCAACTATTCCGCATTGGCAAACCTAAAGACGAATTTATTATAACAGACAAAGAAGCAATGATTAAACTCTGTGACACACTACTAAAAATGAAAAAAACCAACAAACAAATCCTAATAACAGACAAACTATTAAAATGCACAAAAACCCTCTACACAGAAGAAAAAAGAATCTGGAAATGCAATGCCCTACAAAGCTTTCTAGTTATAGACCACATGGGCAAAATAGCAGGATGCCATAACCAACCATCCACAGGCTCAATTTTTGATCTACAAAAAGAATGGAAAAGCAAAAAATACAAAGAACTGCGAAAACAATACAAAATATGCACTAAATGCACCTATTTATGCTACGTATTTTATTCACTTTATGGCACACCAACAGGACACCTCTCATTAGCATTAGAACAACGAAAAAACGCATCACTACTACTAAAGAAAAAATAAACACCACCACAAACAAAAATACACCAACACAATAAACGATAAAAACTTTTTTTTGAAAACATACCTAAAAACTTGAAGCACGACAAAGCCACTTCCATGAAAACATTGACTACTTTCACAGTTCTTCCAACATCGACCACAATCATGGTGAAGTCTCTCATGAAAACATTTAGAGTTTTCATGGTTCTTCCAATATCAACATGCTAATAGCAAACTTTTCCATGTACCCATAAGCAACATACAAACTCTAAAAAATACTTCCACAAATACACAAACCATAACAAGACTAAAAAAAACCATATGTCCATAACCTGCGCACAAGTGTTGTAGTGTAACTTTTTTTGCGACAATCTAGTAAATATTTTGGTTGCAAAAACCCTACAACATATTATTTTTACAGATACACAATAATTCAGTTCATTGTGAAAAAACAGCCTACAAAACGCGTGCGATGGTTATGTACGTATGGATTTTTTTGGAAATTGTGGGGTGTGTTGCGGGAATGAACGTGTCCTTGCCACCCACAAAGACCCGAGGATAAAAAATGGCATGAACTACATACACTACCTTTATATACGCTGCAAATGGAAATGATTCATAATATATAAATATAACTTAATTTTACAAACAACCAACAAAACACAATTACGCAAACAATAACTACAGGTTAAACCCTTCACTTCTAACAAAGCCCAGAACTCTCGTAAAACCTCACTTTTTCGCGTACCAAAAAATATACATCATAATTTCTCCCGTATCATAATTTAATGCACACCACAACCAGCAAAAATGTTTTTTACAATAAACCCTACCCCACATCTCACCATTTCAAAACAAATTTTTAATAATTTATCAAGATACATATTTTGAGTTGATATTTATAAAAAATTTGTTTTTTTAAAACAAACATCATAGTATTTGGGCTTATGTTTAAAGCATGCACAGCATCACATATGCCGCTACCGTTTAACACTATTTTTATAATTAATAGTTTGGTTTTTGGTTAGCTCCATTGCTTGCGTATTGTGTCTGAAATGTTTTTTGTATACTTTGTATTTTAGGTGTTGTTTGTTGTTTGATGTTGTCGTTTTTTTCGATTTTTGTTTTTAATGGTTGTGTGTGGTTGTTTTGTTTATTGTGTTTGAGTGTTTTTGTGTTGTTTGTCATGTTTATAAACCATTTTAAACATGACATTTGTTATGTTGTTGGTTCAAATTGGCTATTGTATAGTTCTGCATAGAATCCGCCTTTTTCGAGCAGTTGAGTGTGATTTCCGCTTTCAACAATATCACCATCTCTCATTACTAGAATTAGATCTGCATTTTTGATGGTAGAAAGCCTATGGGCAATAACAAATGATGTTCTACCATAGGTTAATTTGTCCATTGCTTCTTGCACAATTTTTTCAGTACGGGTGTCTACGGAGCTTGTTGCTTCATCTAGTATTAGTAATGGTGCATCTTGGATCATGGCACGTGCGATAGTGATGAGTTGTTTTTGGCCTACAGATAGATTTGTTTTGTCGTTTAATATGGTGTTATAGCCGTTTGGCAGGGTTCGTATGAATGGGTGAATACCAACTGTTTTGCAGACAGCAATTATTGCTTCATCAGTGATGCCTTGTTTGCTGTAAATAATGTTTTCTTTTATGGTTCCTTCAAAGAGCCAAGTGTCTTGAAGTACCATACAGAATTGGCTGTGCACGTTTTCACGTGTTACTTGGTTGGTGGGTATGTCATCTATACAGATTTCACCACTATCTATTTCGTAGAAACGCATTAACAAGTTAACTATTGTTGTTTTCCCTGCGCCTGTGGGCCCGACAATAGCTATTTTTTGTCCTGCTGTTATTTTTGCGGAAAAATTGTTGATGATGGGTTTATCTTTTTCGTAGCTGAAGTGAACGTTTTTGAATTCGACGTCGCCTTTGACGTTTTCTATTTTTTTGATTTTTTGGTCTTCGTTTGTTAATTCTTCTTCGTCTAAAAATTCAAAGACGCGTTCGCTTGCAGCTGCTGTTCTTTGTAGTTGTTGCATTGATTGTGCTAATTGTGTTAGGGGTTGAGTGAATAGTCGGATGTATATCATGAATGCAACAATAACTCCAAAGTCAATTGTACCATTCATGGCTAATATAGCTCCAACAACGCATACTGCTACATAGCCAAAGTTTCCGATAAAATTCATTAGCGGCATCATTAAGCCTGACATGAATTGAGATTTCCAGCCGGTTGTATAAAGTGAAGTGTTTATGTCTTCAAACGTTTTTTTTGCGTTTTTGCCACCGTTGTATACTTTAACGACATTGTGGCCGGAATAGATTTCTTCGATGTGCCCGTTGATGTCTCCAAGTCCTTTTTGTTGTGCGACAAAATGTTTTTGTGATCGTGACATAATTAACATCATACATATAAAACCGATAACGGAGGCACCTATTGCGGTTAAAGCCATTATCCAGTTTGTTATAAGCATCATTATCATGGATCCAATAAATAGGGTAATTGCTCTTGCTAGCATGTCAAGACTTTGGTTGAGTGTTTGACCAATAGCGTCAATGTCATTAGTTACACGGCTTATAACATCACCGTAGCTTGTTTTGTCAAAATATTTAAGGGGCATTCTGTTGATTTTTCGTGAAATATCGGTTCTCATGTTTTTGGATATTTTAGCTGATACTGTTGCCATCATATAGTTTTCTATAAAGCTAAGTATTGCTGAAGCCGTGTATAAACAGACGAGTAATATACCAAGGTTGTACACGACAGTCATATCGATTGCGTTAATAACAGGCACTCCGTTTACTAAACCAGGAAGACCTTTTATGATTTCGTTTGTCATATCACGCAGTTTATCAGGACCTATAACAGTAAACACTGCGCCTAAAGATGCAAAAATCAAAGCAGTTACGATAACTGGTAGATAAGTTTTGCAATATTTAACAAGGCGTCCAAAAGTTTTTTTAAAGTCTTTTGCCTTTTCGCCAGATCCCATACCAGGTGGAGAAGGCCCTCTACCACCTAAAAATCCACCGCTTTTTGTTTGTCTGTGTTCTTTGGAATTATAATGATCACTCACGATTTAATTCCTCCTCGCTTAATTGAGATAGAGCAATTTCTTTATACACTGCACAGTTACGAAGCAGTTCTTTATGTGTGCCTTTGCCAACTATTTTACCTTCGTCAAGCACAATAATTTGGTCAGCATCCATAATTGTGCCGATTCTTTGGGCAACAATTAAACTGGTTACGCCAGCAGTTTCCTGTTTTAATTTACTGCGTAAAACGCGGTCAGTTTTATAATCTAACGCTGAGAAAGAATCATCAAAAATGTAAATTTCTGGTTTTCGACAAATTGCGCGTGCAATAGCAAGACGTTGTTTTTGACCACCTGACACGTTTGTGCCACCTTGTGCAATAGCTGCATTATAAGTGTCTTGCATTTTTTCAACAAAATCTGTGCCCTGTGCAATTTGTATGGCTTTTTTAACTTGTTCATCACTAAAACTAGTTTCGCCGTTATCTCCATAAGCAACATTAGAGTTCACAGTACCTTTGAATAAGACGGCTTTTTGTGGTACATACCCAATTTTGTTGTAAAGAGTTTCTAGTTTGTAATTTTTGACGTTTACGCCATCTACTAATACTTCGCCTTCTGTTACGTCAAAGAAACGTGGTATAAGATTTATAAGAGTTGATTTGCCGCTTCCGGTAGATCCGATGAAAGCAACTGTTTCACCTTGTTTTGCTGTGAAATTTATGTCTTCAAGAACACAGTATGTTGCGTCGGGATATTTGAAGCTAACATGGTTAAAGATAATTTCACCTTCAAGGTTAGGTTTTCCGGTAGTTTCTTTTCCGTCGATAATAGTTGGAACAGTGTCAAGGACTTCATTGATGCGGTTTGCAGAAACGCTTGCGCGAGGCCACATGATAAATATTATTACCAACATTAAAAAGGACATTATTATTTGCATTGCATAAGTTGAAAAGACAATCATGTCTGAAAACACTGTTAGTTTATCGGTTATCTGTGCGGCTTCAATTAAATATGCGCCTATCCAGTAGATTGCAAGTGAAAGTACACTTAACATGCTCATGAGAACAGGCATAAGTATAGCCATGGCACGATTGGTGAATAGTTGGATATCGGTAAGTTCTTTGTTTGCGGTTTCAAATTTTTCTTCTTGATAGTTTTCGGCGTTGTAAGCGCGAACAACACGTAATCCCATAAGGTTTTCTCTTGTGACACGGGTTACATCGTCAGTAAGGGTTTGCATTTTTTTGAATTTTGGTATGAGAAATACCATAAGGATCATAACCATAATGAACACAATTAAAATAGCTACACCAGTGGCAAGTGTCCATTCGAAGCCTTTGCCAGCGATTTTTGTTATTGCCCAAACGGCCATTATTGGGGCTTTGATAACTAGTTGTAAAGCTAGTACTATTAACATTTGAACCTGTATGATATCGTTTGAAGAACGTGTGATTAAACTTGAAGTTGAGAAACGGTTGATTTCTTCCATTGAAAAAGTGTCAACTTTGTTGAATAATAGACTTCGTAGGCGTTGTGAGAATGATGCGCCTATGCGTGCTGCAAAAAATCCTACGATAATAGCAGATATTATACTGCCCAGTGTGCATAAGAGCATGTATCCGCCTGTACGCCAAACATCGCTCATTGCACTTCCAGGTGTTTGAACAAGTATAGTTATCTCTGACATGTACTCAGGTAGCTTTAAATCAAGCCAAACCTGCACAATAATAAACGCCAAGCTAACACCTATTAGTGCCAATTCTTTTGACGTTAAATACTTGAAGATTTTAAACATAATACTCTTCACCAGATAACTATTATTTAGCAAGCATACAAAATGTGTTCGATATAAACACATACCATATCAATCACTTAATTTTCTTAGGAAAAGACAACTTTACAGGTTATAGAAAAATAACATAAAAACCACATACAAAAACCATAAAAACCAAAATTAAACACATAATTCTTTTCTAAAACTTTGTTAACCACTATAACGTTAAACAACAGGCAAACAAGCACAAACAGTGTTATCAATTACTTGACAAAGAATTTGGAAAACCTGATCAGCATTTAAATTATCAGTGTCCAAAATAAAATTGAAAGGAACAAAATCTTCACCTAAATCAAAATTGTAAAGTTTTTTATAAATTGTTTTTGTTTGAGCTTCTTTTTCTTTAAGAATATCGTGAGCCTGTTCAAAAGTCATTTTATCACGATCAGCCACTCTTGCAGCACGCCTATCAAAAGAAGCCATTAACCAAATTTTAAAACCATCTTTAAGCAACCAAGGCATAGTCCAACTGTCAAGCAAAACATCACCCAATTTTGCGTAACCAAGCAATTTACTATCCACTTCTTTATCAAACTGGGAATTTTTAACACGCTTCTCTAGAAAACTTAATCCATCAGGACTCTCCCACCAACCCTCACCAGTTATTTCATACCCATCCTCTTTAGCTAACTCTTTAAGAGCATCCCCGCCAGAATAACATTTCAAATTATAGTGTGAAGCAATTCTTTTAGATAAAGTACTTTTACCTGTACCAGCCATTCCAGAAATACAAATAATAATAGGCTTACGCGCAATAGTTTTGGAGTCACTTGTAGACATATAGTTAACCTTTTTTGTTATTCATTAGTAGGTGCCGTACGTAAGACACGCGCCAGTAAAGTTCCCAAGAATAAAGCCACCATCATATACCAAATCATAAAATTCGGAACAACCAAACCAAAAATGTTAAGATCTGGAGCTCCAACACCAGGCAAAATAAACACAGGACGCGATGAAAAAATAGGCCGTATCAAAGTCCAAATTGGAAAGTAACAAAATGACAAAGCCAACTGGATCATTTGTGGTTTCATCATTTTTGCATTCATTGCATTAATTTGAGCTTGTTTCTTTTTTACTTTTTCAAGTTGCTTCTTGTCTTTTGAACGAGCAGCTTCCATACTTTCCTTTCGAAAATCAGCCATTTCTTTTTGCATTGCACGATAATTATCCCAACCCAAAAAGTGTCCAATAAGTAATTTATTAGTTGTTTGAATAACTAGCGACATTACAAACGCAATAGCCATAATAACTACGGTTGCAACAGGCGCGAGTATAAGCCATTCTGGTGTGGACATGTCATTCACTTGAAATACTTGATGTATGCGTAACCTTCTTCCTTATTTATAACCGTTTTTACTGATTTTACTGCAACCCAACAGTAACCATATTTATCTTGAACAAACCATCCAAAAATAAAAGCAACCTTCATGAAACGGTTTTATTCAAATATAAGACATTAATTATTAGAATAAGAAAATAAAGTATAACAGAGGAACAGTAAATGACAAACGAGAACCTACACGCCTTACTGGCAAAGTTTGTAAAAGTTAATGCAAACGTTACTGACGTACAGTGGGACAGAAGGATGAGCCCTCGTTTATTATTTAATCCCTACTCAAATATTTATGAAGAAAAAAAAATAGCAGCTCACTATTTTTTGCTTGCAGCATCAATTCTTGATGATCAAATGGTAGGTTTTTCAGAAAACGCCCGAACATTGCTTATCAATTTACATAAAGAATTTGGAACACAACGACTTTTTGAAATTACTAAACCTCATTTATTTAATGACGAAATTGTAAAGTACGGTTTTTATAATTACCTTGGACCACGCAAAGATACCATCGCAGAAACTTTAACCGCAGTAAACATTTTTGTCAAGTTTAAAGCTGAAAGAGATTTGTTACGTTATTCACAAAAATTTGTCAAACCAAAAGATTTTGTTGATGAATTATCCAAAAGTATTGAACGAATGCGTGATGTTCATAAACATAAAGCATGGACATACATGCGTTGGATGGTACGCCCAGATCCTGATTTAGAAATTTTTAAACAATATACCCCTGAAGATTTACTGGTACCTTTAACAAAAGAAAACGCCAGTGTTGCAATTAGTTTAGGCTTGATTAACGCTACTTTACCGTATTTGCTAAAAGATGAATTTGCTGCTTTGAAAGCACAAACAAAAATTACAGACTATGCTAAACGAATTTTCCCCCATGACCCTGCAAAAGTAGATTACCCATTTTTCCTTTTAGGCAGATGGCTTAAACGTAAAAATCTTAAACGAAACACTTTGAAAGAAGCACTACAGTTTTTTGAACGTATTCAAAAAATTACTGGTCAACCTCAAGCACATTATCAAAAGTTAAGTCGTTACAAAAGCGGTTGGGAGAAAGAAACTGCACGTATGTTAATGCGCATGCACATTCCTTATGGGTATGAAACTATTACTTTCCCATTACCAGGTGAACAGTATACTCCAGATTTTATTTTAGACATAGAAATTAATGGCAGAAAAATTGTTTTAGAGCCACATTATGAAATGAACCTTAAACAGTCTTCAAAATATTCGTTATTCAAACAAACCTACGGTCACAAATTTATGCTTATTTTACTTTTAAAAAATGATTTAATAACTTCCTTTAATAAGAGAAACATACTAACAAGTGATGTTTGTGATGATATATGGCCAATAGAGTTTGTAGGGTTGCTTATAGATAAAATAAAAACTGGCGAGTATGGCCAAGATAAAAAATAATTTTTCACTAAACAAAAGTCAGCCAAGTTAATTATTAATGAGTTAAAATAGAAAATAAAAGAAGAGAAAGGCTTTACTGCCTTTGGTTATTTGTTGATTAGTCACCGAGTATTCGTTTGAATGCAGGGAACATTTCTGCGGCGCGTTCGCGCATTAATAGTTCATAGTATTGGTAGATGATACCTACTGAGAGCAAGATACCTGTACCTGAACCGAACACGCCTAAAAAGTCAGCAAAACCTGCTATTAAACCAACTATTATGCCGCCGAGTACCGTTACTACTGGAATGTATCGTTTTAGTATTTGTTCAATTGGTCGTTCGCTACGTCTGTAACCTGGGATTTGCATACCGCTACTCATGAGTTGCTGAGCTACTTTGTTTGGACCTAAACCGCCGATTTCAAGCCATGTTAAGGAGAAGAAAGCACAGAATACTATCAGGATACCAAGATATGCTACTGCTCGCACTGGTTCTGCTACAACATTGAGGACGCCTGACGGTGCAGTTACGTAGTGAGCTAATCCGCCAACACATTGAACTGAACCACTTGCGGTACTATAGTTACCAAAGATTCTAAAGAACCACGAGACTAATGTTGAACTGGAATTTCCAAAGTTTGACCATAAGAGTTGAGTGAAGAAGTATACGTTTGCAAATAGTGCACTAGCAAAGATTACTGGCAAGTTGCTGACGTAGAGCAGTTTGATTGGATATCTGCTACGGAATCCTTTGTAACCTGCATAAGTTATGGGTAATTCAACACGGATGCCTTGTACGTAAATAATTATTATAAATACAACTATGGTTGCGATGAAACCGATTAATGATGGATTTCCACGCGTAGTACCTACAACCCACTCATAGAGTGTTATTGAACCGTTTCGCAAATCATTTAGGGCACCTACAAATAGACCACCTACTCCGCCTGAGGCTGGTGAGAACATTGACCATAATATGTTTTGGGCTACACCGGCCATAATAAAGAGACTTATACCACTGCCTAGACCCCAACCTTTTTGAAGTAACTCATCAAGAAGCATTACAATTATGCCTGCAAATATCAACTGTAAAAGTATAGCAACTATTACTATTACGCCAAGATCACCGACATGACCATACATACCGCTTAAAATGTAAGCGACAGCCTGAACACCGGTTAAACCGATAGAGAAAACTTTACTTGCTGATGTGAAAAGCCCTCGATCTTCAGGATTAGACATATCACATTTAATTATTGAAGACCCGGCAAGCAATTGAAGAATTAAACCAGCTGTCACAATGGGTCCTATACCCAACTCCATTAAAGTTCCCCTATTGGAGGCAAAGATTACTCTTAACTGTGCAAACTGATCAAACTCGCTTGATGCCACACCATAAAGGGGAATTTCAGTCATGACTAAGAAGATAATTAAAACAAGAGCAGTCCAGAAAATCTTTTCATTAAAAGAAACTTTACGGGTTGGCTTCTTTATCTCAGGGAGAATTCTACCAATTGGTTTGAATATACTAAGAAATCTTCCAGCCATAGACTAACTTTACTCTCCGTTCTCTTGGGAAACAGTGATTACTTTTCCGCCTGCTTTGGCGATTTTTTCTTCTGCCGATTTAGAACAGGTTGATACTGTAACAGTTAAGGATCGAAATATTTTTCCGGTACCTAACAATTTAGTATAACCCAAAGTAGTTAAATTAATTGTATCAGTTTCAGCGATTTCAGTTAATTTTTGGAGGTTGATAACATTTTCTTTTTTATGAAGACTTTGTGGAGAGGTAAAACCGTGGTTTCCAAAATAATCAGGCTCATAAGTAACAACTTTGCTCCAAAGATGCTTGTGACGCCCAACTTTTCGGTTACCCTTGCTACCTGCATCACGGTGTTGACCGATTCTACCGTAACCCTGTGTTCGTGAACCTCTTGTTTTTCGTATTTTTCTAAGTTTATGAGGCATATTATATTCAGCTTCTCTGTTTATTATTTGTGCGAATTTCTGCTTTCTTTAATTTTATTTCCAGTACGCCATTCTTGAAAGTGGTATGGATATCGCTCGGAATCACTACCTTCGGTAAATTTAAACTTTTATAATATCTGCGCTCTTTTGATTTTGCAGACAGCGTAATTTTCTGGTCTTTAACATTTATCTTGAAGGATTCCTTATTAAAGCCTGCGATTTCTGCGACTATAGTTATCCAATTAGTTTCTTGAAAAATATCAATCAAAGGTTTAGGCTCACAAAATTTACGCTTACCCACACCTTTTGAAAACTTGAAATTTTTTCCGTAACGGGTACTCTTAGTAAGCTTTAAGGGATTAATCTGCATAACATTTGGCTCATCGGTAAAGAAATCACTTAAATCCTCATCAAAGTCTACCCATTTACGACTTTTTATACTTCTTCGCCATTTTGCGCTCATTATTCCCCATCCAACTTTACCTACGCAACTCAGCATAGGTCTTATAAAAGATATCGCACACCAAAAGCAAAAAACATCTAAACAGCAATAAAGAGAAACACACACCAAAAAAAACAACACCCAAACAATTTACAAAAAAACACCAAATTCAACAGCATATATAAACCAAACAAAACAAATTTAACAATAAAAAAACTTGAAAAAAAATTAAATTTAACCCTTAACACTAATTTACTGAGTTAAAGATCAAGTCGTACAATTTTTAGCCAACATACCACACACATCTACAAAAACACACACATAATCAGATTTAACAAATAAAACAATACAAAAAAACATGGCAAATATTCAGTCGTATAGCGAATTTTGGAATAAAAACATTATTGTTCCCTTGAAAATCCCAGAAATAACACAAGCAAATTCCCTCTTTTAACAACTATTCCGATAATGAAACAATTTTACCAAAAATCCCCGCACCTTGCACTAAACGAAAACCACCCAACCTTAACTTCACAACAAAACAAATACACACTCAACCAAAATATTAACAAACAACACCCAAAACCAAAAACAAACCACAAAACCCAACACCAAACAACCTACAATCCAACAAACACCTAACCTTCAAACACATCCACACACCCACAACCAAAAAATTCTCCCCAAACCAACACCAAAACCCACAAATACGCTCCCAAACACTCAAACATAACAAGCCGACAACACATTCACACAAACCTTCCTTACAACACTCCACCACTCTCCTTCAACCTGCACAAAAAATCCATCACCCAAACCACCCACCCTAACCAACATCCTCAACCACACCCAAAAACTCACGCAACAAATAAGCATTACACAACACATAAAAACAATTTTCACAATTAAAATACGACCCCCAACAATCATGAACCACCACACCAAAAAACTCGTTTAACACTCCAGTTATCATCGGTACCAATTTGACCTCTTTTTTTAGGATAAACCATAATATAGATGCTTCTTCACTTGAAAAAGTGTTAGTCAATACATCTTTCTACACTAATTCCGGTTTCATCAAAATACAAAACTGATTCATCTTAATCTTGGAGGATTTCATTTAGAACTGACTGCTTTTTCTACAAACACGGCCACATAATTAACTATGGTACCTATAGATAGCGGTACACCAAATATGGCATTAAAAATTTTTTTGGTTTTTATCATCTTAGCATAACGTAATGAATGAGTAGAACTAATGACTTTTACGCCTTCGCCACATTATTGTGGAAGTTAACTCTGGGGAAGACCTGTGTGTTTAGGATTTGGCAGTTAGGCAGGTTTTTGTTATTTGGTTGTGTTGAGTGAATTGGATTTGTATTTGGATGTCGATTTTGTATCAGACCTCTGTTTGGGCACCGTTTGTGAGTTGGTGTGGCAGTGTTTACATTTGATGTGTTTGTTATTATTTGGTGGGTTGTTTTTAGATTTTTAGCCCGTGATGGCTTTGTGCTTGGGTTGTGCGCCTAGTTTTTGTTGGTTTTTTGGTGTGTGGATTGGGTTTTTTCAGGTGTCTGTTGAGGTGGTTTGGGACTGTTTTTGCTATCGATGTTTAGTCGGGTTTAAAGTTTGGTTATTTTTGTCTGAAAATGGTCATACAGTGTTAGAAATTTTGTGAGTTTTTCTAAATGTGACCTTTGCATAGCGTTTACTCAATTTACACTATATAAATATTGTATGCGTCAAAAATTCAAACACTATCGACTGAATAATTACTTGATGTTTATGTTTGTGCCGTATTTGTCGGTGATTGTTTTTATGACGAGTTTTTCGTATGGTGTTAGGGTGTTTGGGTCGATTGTATTTTTGGCGAGTAGTTGTATTAGGTATTTGTTTGGTGTTAGGGTGTTGTTGTGTGTTTGTCCTATGCATTTGCTTGGGGTGTTGTATTTTTTGTTTGTTTTGTCCCATTTGGTTTGGCATACGTAGGTGTATTTTTTGTTTACGTTTTCGGTTATGTACATGTGCTTCTCTGTAATGGTATAGTGTTGTGATTGTTTATATGTGTGTTGGTGTTGTGGGTGTGTGTTGTTGCTGGTTTGTTTTTTGTGTTTTGTTGGTTTTGGCATTTGTTTTTGTATTGTTTTTATTCGAAAAATATAATGTTATAATTTTTTGTGAGTTTCCATGAAGCATTTGTTTGCTTTATAGTTTTTATAGCATGACCGCAGTCGATGGCGAAATCTTCCATGAAAACATTTGACTACTTTCATAGTTCTTCCAACATCGACCGCAGTCGATGGCAAAATCTCTCATGAAAGCATCGGTGATTTTTTGGTTCTTCTAACATGGTCGTAGCTGATAGTGAAGTCTTCCATGAAAGCACTTGGCTGTTTTTGTAATTTTCGAGCATTGATTTGTCGATGGTGAATTTTGATGTTAGAAAACAAAAATATGGTTAAAATACATAAATAATAGAGTTTACATTTGTAATAAATGTGCATGTTTTAGTTTTAATTTCAAAAATTGAATGTAGTGTTTTTTGTGATTAGATAGTTATTATATATTAAAAATTTTATAAATAAATTAAAAGGTTGGACGTTGATGGGTTAGATCATACGTTTAACTAGATCATTAATAGCTTCGCCGCGGTATCCTGCTTCACCACCAGCTTTGAAGGATTTCTTGACATTACCTTTGAATCCTTTTGATGGTGGATGCAATTTGAATACTGGAGTCATAAATGGAAGTTTACCATGTTCTGCTTTACCAGCCATTATTGCATCTGCGAGTTCTTCGAATGCTTTGAAACCGAGCTTTTCGAGATATTCAGTTGTTAATTTTTTGTTACCTAATAATCGAGCTCTTTTTTCAAGCATTTCAGTTATTGTTTCTTTTGTGACCTCGCCCCATGTAACGTAACTGTTTACTCTTTGTAACATACCTTTGTATGATGCCCGATCATCGATGAGAATAGCGTGATTTGTGTGGTCTAGACGGAGAAGAGATAACGTTTCACGAGCTTCTCTTAATGCACTGATTGTACCGCGAATACGAATTACAACTATTTGTTTTTGGTTTTCTGTCTGTTGTGCCATTTTATCTCACCCAATCAGCTTGCGTGATCAAGTTATATGTTTTGCGCAAACCGTCAAATATTGCATATGCATATGATGGAACTGTCCGAGTTGAACCAAAGCTTCTCATCCAAAGATCTTTTACACCTGCTAAGCCAAAAATTGTTTTTGCAACTTCACTTGAAACAAGTCCTAAACCTCTTGGCCCTGGAAGGATAATTACGCGAACACCACCACATTTACCTTCAACTTGAAATGGTACTGAATGAGTGTGTCCACAGTTACATTCCCAGCTACCACAGCCCCGTTTTATTGGAACAATATTTAAACGTGCATTTGCTGCGGCTTTTTCTATTGCATTGCGAACTTGACTGGCTTTTCCATTACCGATACCAACATATCCGTCTTTGTTACCAACAGCTACGATTGCTTTGAAACGGGATTTTTCACCTGCATCAGTTTGTTTCTGTACCAAATTTACGTTTATGACTTCTTCCTGTATATCGGGTAGGAGTGCATCAACGATTTGCGGTTCAGAAATTTTTATACCGCTAAGGAACAGGTCCTCCATTGTTGTAATTTTACCTTCTTGAATCATCTTACCTAGTCGAGTTTTCGGTATCCACTCTTCAAGGTTTGTTGTACGTCTATCACGGTCTTCTCGTTGTTGTCTACTCATTCTTTCTTTTCACCCTTAAATGACGCAATTATATCGGCTTTTATTTTTGTAAAGTGTTCAGGTAGTTTTTCTGGAGCAACACCAGCTTTAAGGTATGCAGCAAATTTTTGGTTATACTCATCCGAGCCAGTGCCAAGTTTCTTTGCATACTTTGCAATTTGTTCGCCTTTTATGCGTTCTTTTACTATTTTTTCTTCACTGTGTGGAACGTCTACGCCTGCATCAACAACACCACTTAGCATTGCAAAGATCCTTGCACCATTTGTTGGGGAACTAAGACCTATATCTAGAATTGCTTCTTTGATTCCTTGTTTTTTAGCTTTTAAACCACAGATTAATCCAGTTAGGTATGCTGCAGGTATATTACCTGTTGGGACTTTCCAACCAAATTGTTTGGTTAATTCTTTGCTGTTTGCAGCTATTAATACAAAGTCGCCTTCTGGTTTTGCTTTAATGATTTGCACTGTAGCGTTTTTTAGTGAACCTCTGATGACCAGACGGAGTTTGCCTGAGACAACCATACCTTTACGGGCTTGGTAATCGGTTTTGCCTTCACGTCTGCGTCTTAATTGTACACGGTAATTTGCATTTCTTGCCATCTTAACGTTTCCTCCATAAATCCTTTGCTTTCAGATAACGCTCTAGGTCAGCAATGGATTCGAATCGACCACTACCGGCCATCCTGTAGAATTCAGTGTATGTTTCTTCAGTGATTGTACGATTTGCCTTAAGTTCGCGAAGTTTGCGACGTAGTGAACGAATTTTAATTATCCAAGCGTCTTTTTTGGTTACGTTTGCTTTTGGTGAGCCTGTGTAACTGCCTGGACCTTGGCGTCTGCCTTTACGTTTCTTTTCGCGGATAACTTTTGCTCTTGAGCGACTGACACCTTTTTCAGGTAATGAAACTATGACTTTTTCGTAAATTAATCGTTTGATTTCTTCACGGGTAATGGCACCTTCAACATCGCTTATACGAGCTGGGTCTATCCAAACACGATTTTCACCTGTTTTAAGAATTGCTGAAGCAAGGCGTCTTTGACTTGACAAATTGGTCATTATTTCTTTTTCTCCTTAGACTTTTTGGCTTTTAGTTTTTCTTTTTTTGCTTTGATCCGTTTTTCTTTTTCTTTCTTTTCAGCCTTATCGTCTTTAACTTCAGCTTCCGGTACTTCCTCTTCAACTATTGGAAGGTTGAGTACTTTTATTTCTAATTTTTCAGCTTCAGCAACTATTAGGGCACGTTTTCGTTTGCCAACCGTGCCAGCAATGCGAATAGCTTGAGTGTTAGGATCAACTGTGGCAACTGTTTCAACATTGTATATAATAACTTCGCGGTAACCTGATGGGTGTAAACCTCGAGCGATTTTTGGACCTTTGTATCCAGTGCTAGGTCCTGCTGGCCATCCTTTGACTTTTTGGCGGATTTTGTTGTCTAAGCCACGTGGTCTTCTCCAGCTTTTGCTAAACTTTATATCTCGCCAGCTTTCTTGTCTTAGGAAGGCAGGTTTTTTGTTTCGTGCACGAGCTCTTGTTTGTAGAGCTTCACGTTGTAATTGTGGTTTCTTTTCAGTCATTATGCCATACCTTCATTTCTTTCGTAAACGTACAAGCCGTCGAGGAAAACGCGGACATCTTTGTTTCTAACGCGTGTTGCCTGTTCGATGTTTGCTGCTGTCTGGCTTACATCTTCAAGGCTTATTCCTGAGACGACAATATCTTCAGTTTCGATTTTTACTTTGACATCACCGATAATTTTTATATGTCTTGCTCTTCTTTCACCTGTAAAGTTTTCAATCAGAATACTTTTTCCATCAAGTTTTACGGCTATAGGGAAGTGAGAGAACACAATTTTTAGTTTGTATGAATAGCCTTTAGTTACACCTGTTATCATGTTTTGAATATGTGAGTATATCGTACCAACAAGTGCTGATTCTTTTTTACGGGGCCATTTTGCGGAAACACGAACAGTCTGTCCTTCGGCATCAATCGAAATAGGAGCAAAAGAAAAGTTTCGAGTTAAAGTTCCTTTTTCTCCTTTTACACTAACCACTTTACCCTGTATGGTTAATGTTACAGCCTCAGGGACTTGAATAGTTCGCGATATTTCGGGGAGTCGCATAAGAAACACCTAATATATGAAGGCTAATAGCCTTCCTCCTACATTTTTTTGCTCAGCATCTTTGTGGGCAATTACACCCTTTGAAGTTGAAACTACCATTAAACCAACATCTCTTGATGGTAGAAACTTCTTTTCCCATTCTTCAAATTCATCTACTTTTGATGGAAAGCGTGGTTTAATTGCACCACACTTGTTTATTCTACCTAATAGTTGAACTTTGAATTTACCCAAACGACCGTCATCAATGAATTCGAATTCACCTATGTAACCGTTAAGTTGCATTATACGTAAAACGCGACCTAACAGTTTAGAGGCTGGGCTGATGATGCATTCTCGTTTATTTCGCATTTCATTATTGATTATTGTTATTAATCCATTTGTTAAAGTATCCATTGCCCTAGCTCCTATTCATATTTTTTAAAACCTATTTTCGGCGCAGCTTCTCTGAAACATTGCCTACATAAATGTAAATCATAACGTCGAATTACTGGCCCGTAAGCACCGCATCTAACGCATGGGCGTGAACCTTTGCCGTGTTTTCGATCTTTTTTAATTTGCTGTTTTCCCATAACATTCACACTTCTATCTTAGACTATTTCGACTCCTAAAGTTTGTCGCACAAATTCGATTGACTCTTCGGGAGTAAGCATATGATTTTTGCCGATGTGCTTTGTCTGTTTTCGACGGGTTTTTATGCGCTGACCAGGACGATTTACTGCTACACAAACATCCATACCAAATATGCCAATTTCTGGATCATACTTTACGCCTGGAATGTCAATGTGTTCTTTTAATCCGAATGCAAAATTACCAATTTCATCAAATGAACGTTTAGAAATTTTGTTATCGATAACAGGTAATACTTTCTTTAAGAAAATTATACCTTTCTCCCTGCGCAAAGTTACAACACAAGCGATTGGTTCACCTTCCCTAACACCCCAGTCTCTAATGCTTTTCTTTGCTTTTGCTTTATAAGGTGTTTGACCTGAAATTTCTTCAAGTACACGAGTGGCTTTTTCAAGCGGTTCGCCTGATTTACCAATATTAAGGTTGACAACCACTTTTTCGATACGTGGTTGTAACATTTTATGTTCAGTCCACTTTTGAGTTTCTTCAGTCAACTGTGGTTTCCTCCAGTTCTGCAGTTATTTCTTGTTGTGCAAGTTCATTACCAGCAATAGAAAAGACGAAATCCAAAATTGTTTGGCAACGTATACCTTTATCATCTTCAATAAGTACTAGAGCTTGACGACGTTTTTTAGCTTCAGTCTTTTCGATTTCAACTATTTTCCCTTTGACACCAATGTTTTTACCACCAGTGATTACGGCCATATTATCTTCTTTTGTTCTAATTTTTTCTGCAACTTCACCTGTTGCAATATTAATTTTAAGAATATCAAATGTCTTATATGTTACTTCAACTGGGTTTTTTGGGTCTGCAACTTTGATTAACATATTTGTTCCATCGTGTAATGCAATTTGAACACCGACTGACGTTGTTGTTTTATTTTCTACACGTACAAGTTTGTATTTTGCATCTTCTTTAGTAATCGGTGTTAATATTAGTCCTTTGTGGGAAGGTAAAACTCTGTAGTATTGGTTTGAGTCAGGCATCGAGATAACATCCATTAAACCGACTGGAAAATCGTCTTTTTTGCGAACTATACCATTTACTTGGATTTTACCTTCTGTGAGTATATGTTTCCCTTCTTTCCTGGTGTCTGCCACGCCGAGTACATCTCGGAGTACAAGAGTCATTGGTAAACATGTTTGTAATGAATGTGGACCAGAAGCAGGTTTAACTACCCATGGTAATTCTTTTCTGTGAATAGGCCAGTATTTTGGTGCTGGCTTTCGTTTCAGCCTTGCTGTTTTTCCTTTTTTACCCAAATTTATTGTCCTCCTTCTTCTTCTTCTGTTTCGAGGGTTTTTGGCTTAGCACTAGGCTTAGATACAACGGATTTTTTTGCCGCTGTTTTTTTAACTGCCGGTTTTGCGGTTGTTTCAATGGTTTCTGCTGTTACGATGAAATTTCGTTTCAATCTTGGCTTAATTTGTAGTATTGGTTTTTGTGTTGGTTTTGGTGCAGTTTCTTTTTCTAGTGGTTTTTTTCTTTCAACTATAGCTTTACGTTTTTTGTCGTTAAGGCTTAGTGTTTTTATTGTAACTTTGGAGGGGTGTACTGAGAGAAAAATATTTGTGCCATCAACTTTTTCTCGTGTTAAACCTTCGATGTAAACACGATAGTTTTTCATGTCAACTCGGGAAACTTTTCCTTCAAAGCCTTTATTGTCACCGCGTTTGATGCGGATTGTGTCTCCTTTACGGACTGTGAGTGTTTTTGTGCCGTGTTTTTTGGCTAATTCTTTTGAAAGGGGAGCTGCCATCATTTTATGTCGTTTATGTGCGGGGGCATTATGAAGGCGTTTTCTTTGTTTGCCGGGGTTTTTAACTTTTGTTTGCATGTGTTTATCAGTCCTATACGATTATGCCTGAAGCACTGGCTATTCTTGGCCATCTTTCTGCTGCTTCTCTTGCGACTGGTCCCCGAATTTCGGAACCTTTCATTTCGCCTTCTGGTGTGATAATTACTGCGGCGTTATCTTCAAATTGTACCCATACACCATCGACTCTACGGAATGGTCTTCTTTGTCGTACTATAACAGCTTGGAAGATTTTTTTACGCATATCGGGTGAGCCTTGACGGACTGAGACCGTTACTTTGTCACCTACTGCGGCTGATGGATAACGTCTTAAACGACCCTTGTAACCCATTGCTTGTATTAAGCGTAAAACTCGTGCACCTGTGTTGTCGGTGCATCTTAGTTCAGATCCAGCGACAAGTCCTCTGCTGACTTTTTGGCCGTGTGCAAGCATACCTTTTGCAGTTAGAGCTCTCTGTTTTGATTTCGCTGCGCACATTTACTTTTTCTCTCCTATTTTTTCTACAACTACAAATGATACAGTTTTACTAATTGGTCGGCACTCAGCTATTTTTACACTGTCGCCTTCTTTTACGTCAATGCATGGTGGGCTGTGTGATGCGATGTGTCCGTGTCTTCTTTCATATCGTGAGAATTTTGGTGAAAATTGCATGAATTCTCGGTCAACTATGACTGTTTTGTCCATTTTTGCGGAGACAACTATTCCTTCGAGAACACGTCCTCTTATTGAGAGCGTTCCGTGAAATGGACAGTTGTGATCATCGCATGTTTTTTTGGGTTGTTTGAATGTTAGAGACATTACCATAACCTCTTAATGCTTTTTTTTAGTCTGTCCTCTGGTCTTCCAATCAAAAGTTTACCGTCTATTTCAACGGTTGTACCATCATTGAATGTGAAGTTAAAAACAGCAGAGTCTTTAATTATTTTTTTAGTTTTGTTTTCACTGTTTAATGTGAAAGTGTTTCTTGTTTCCCCGATAACTCTGCCGCTTAATCCGAGGTAACCCATATGGTTACTGTGAGCGACTTGAGCTGCCGTGCCGATAAACTCGTATCGGATGATGTCTGGGGTAATTTTCATTTAATTTTGTTTCTCCTTTGATTCAGTCACCTTGGATTTTTTGTCAGCTTTTCCTTGTTTTGCTGAAACCCTAAGGTTAAGTTTCACTTCATTCTCGATTGTGAGAATTTGAGCGATAGTTTTGCGTAATTGTCTTACGCGTGTTGGGTTTTCTACTGCACCGCCTGCGCGCACCATAGTTCTCATGCGGGCTAGTTCAGTGCGTAATTCTACGAGTTTTTTTGTCCTATCTTCACTGGACATGTTGATAACTTCGTTTAGTCGTAATATTGCCATTATTCTTTTGCCTCTTCAGTTTTTTCTTCTGCTACAGGTATTGACTTTGCTGCTGAAGTGGATTTGGCCTCAACAACTGGAACCGATTCAGCCTCAACAACTGGAACCGATTCAGCCTCAACAACTGGAACCGATTCAGCCTCAACAACTGGAACCGATTCAGCCTCAACAACTGGAACCGATTTAACTTTCTTTTCTACTGGTGTTGTTGCTGGATCATCTGTAACTTCTTGCGCCGTTATTAGGTTATCTGGTTTTGGTTCTGGTTTTGGTTGTGCTTTTGGTTTTGGCGGTTTAATTGTAACTGGAGGGGCTGCAATTATTTGTGGCTCTTCTTTAGGTAATTCTGTTACTATCTTTATCTTGTCTGGAAATTGTGCATCTGGAGGCATGATTTTTACACGTACACCAAGCATACCTGGTTTTAGTTGGACATGTGCTTCAGCTTTTTTCATGTAACGTAGTGCTGGCTCTCCACATCTTGGGAAATATCCTGCACGGAATTTCTCAAATCTTGCGCGTTCTGTGCGGAGTTTACCGCTAATAACAATTTCACATCCTAATGCGCCTGCTTCCATAACTTGATTAAGTGCCCAAAAACCTGCACGTCTGAAGTGTACGCCTCTTTGTAATGCGGATGAAACGCGGTTTGCAACAACTATTGCATTAAATTCTGGAATTTCGATTTCGGAAACACTGATTTGGGGATTTGAGAGTTTAAAATTCTCTTCTAAGGATAAAGCGAGCTCTTTAATGGTTTCTCCACCTCGGCCGATGACCAAACCTGGTCTCATAACGTAGATAACTACATGTGTTCCAAGGGGTGTTTTGGAAATATTAACTCCGCCGTATCCGGCGCGTTCAAGTTTTTTCTGTAAGAACTCATCTATTTCGTTTCTTTTTATTGATTCAGTTATAAAGCGTTTAACTATCGACATGCCTATTCTCCCGGTTTCTCATCTAGGACAATTTCAACGTGTGTTGTTGTGTTGTATTTGGGTGATGCTCTACCGTGTGCTCGTGGAGTGAAACGTTTAATTTTCATACCTGGATAGGCAGCAGCGTGAAAAATTCTCAGGCGATCAACATCTAAGCCTTTATTTTCAGCGTTTGATTCTGCTGCTTCGATAACACGAAGGATCTGTGCAGACGTTTTTACTGGATATCTTCCAGCAAAAGTACGGACTAAACCACGTCTGTGGCCGAGTTTTTTCTTATATCTCACATAGGGGATAGCTTGCTTGAGTGTAATAACGTCACGCAAATAGTCTTTTGCGGTGCTAAGCATCATACCCCTTACAGCACGACAGACTTCTCTGGCGGCTTTGTGGGATATCTTTAATTCTCTTCCGCTTGCTTTCGCTGTTTTTTCTGAATCCAAGTTTTCTTGAGTAATGGAATATCCCCATTTTGGCATTTTTAAATCTCCGATGCGCAATCACAGACGTAAAAGCAATTTATATGGCTTTCCGTATCACAACTAATATTTCAATTCTAACGACCAATAAGTATCCTAGCGAAGGATCAATTCGAACGCGTGAGGTGTGTCAACAAACTTGAATACAACTATCAATATATAGTTTTTCCAAACACCCTAACACGAACAAAAAAAATAAAAACAAAAAAAACACTTAAAAACCCAAAAAAGACCTTGCTATTTAAAAAACAGGTAAAAACTTGATTTTAACAGTAGACATTAGGCACTAATCACCATTTTGATGAATTTGTTAGCGTAATTTCGCGATTTTTGTATTTTTACGCATTTGTTTTACTCATTTAACAGTGCATATACGCGATTTGAGAACACAAAAATAATAAGTACTAAAGCATAGTTTAAACAAAAATCCACACAAACGCGTCAAAAAATTAAGCCACAAACAATTTTGGGACAAAAAAGAACACATAAAAGTACCCTAACAAATTACCACAACATATACCTCAAATAGTTGAAATTAAAGTTTTTGAAGAAAAAAATAACATGTATAAACCATCTGCTGAATTTGGAGAAAAGAACAAACTATCCAATTAAATGATATTAAACAAGTCCAACAGAGACTATATGAAAAGATTTTGTCGTACCCTACTCGGCTGAGCCGAAACCAAAACAAACAAAAAATCTACACGTTTTGCAAAGAATTTACCAGTAAGATACTAAACTCTCACAAAAAAACAATAGGCGACCTCCGAAAACCTATATTTTCCCAAAAATCACGTGCCGAAAACAGTGTAACTATGTTACTTAGTTTTTTGAAATGGGGTTTTCGGAGGCTGCCAATAAAAACAAAACAAAAACACTTACCAACCACATCACACAACAAACACACAAACAAAACAAAAAATATCAAATGTAAAAACAAAATTTCTATACAATATGTAAAAAAGTTCACGTGTAAGATATAATATTCACGTTTTTCGGATACCGATACGGCCACATAGATAACAAGTTTACAGACAACCTATGTTAGTTTGCGGTTGTGTTTGTTATGATAAAGTAGATTTGCTGACATGTTTTTGCTTGTGTTTTTTTAATTTTATTGTTAAATGAATATTGATGCTTAGTTAAGAGAAAAATCGTCTCTGTATGGGTGAAAAGTTAATTAGGCATGTTTTTTGAGTTAATTATATTAGTTATGTTATTTTATTTATATATCAGGTGTAATCATAGTATAGAGGACACTTGGTATGGCTTGGTTTGACGATCCCACATTCATAATTGTTATCCTAGCTGTGGCGCTGTCGGTGATGGGATCGGCATTAGTGTTTTCTGGGATGAGGTTACGTGATAGAAAGAAGCCTATAGTTGAAGAAAAACCTAAGGGTAAAGAGTCTAAGAATGTAAATTTAAATGTAGAGAGTTCTAATTCGCCGTTTAAAGTTTCAAAGAGTGTTCAAACAGTTATGGCTTCAAATGCTAAAGATGAGTTGCGTATTTTAGATTTAGAACGTGAAATTTTAGGAGATTCTATTAGACGGTTGTATGAGGCGCAGGCTGAGGGTAAGATTACTGAAAGTGAGCGTGACAGGCTTGCAACAACTTATAAGAATCGTATGAGTGTGATTAAGGATTCAATAGCTAAAGATGAGACTATTGTTGCGTTACATGAGCTTGAGGGTATGCAAGAGGATTTAATGCAACTTTTTAGTGAACGTTTTGGTGAGTTAACAAGTAAGGTGGAAGAGTTACGAGGGAGGATTGATATTAAGCCGATAAGGGAAATTCCTATAAAGTTACCAACACCCATACAGACACAGATGGAATCTGAAGATGAGGAACCCGAGGAAGAAACATCGACACCTTCGACAAGTAGCAGTGAAGAAAAACCTAGGAAAAAACGTAAGCCACCTGTTGAAAAGTCTGATGTTAAAAGTGAGGCAGAGAAACGCATAGAGTCTATTAGAAGTGAAGTAGAGAAAGTGTTAGACAAGTTGGGGCAGATGGAAATTGAAAACTAGTGTAGAGTTAATTGTGGAGGCAAAAAAGAATGCTGCACTTGAAGCAGTTAAGCATGTTAAAAACAATTCGGTTATTGGATTAGGAAGCGGTACTACTGTTGCGTTTGCTATAGAAGCGTTAGGTAAACGTGTGAGGGAAGAAAAAATAAAAATTTTAGGGATTCCTTCTTCGTATCAGGCGTTTCAACTTGCAGTTGAACATGGGATTCAGTTAACAACTCTTGATGAACATCCGGTAATTGATGTGACTATTGATGGTGCTGATCAGGTTACGCCGGAGCTTTATCTGATTAAGGGTATGGGAGCTGCTTTATTAAAAGAAAAAATTGTGGCCGCGGCAAGTAAATACAACATAATTATTGTTGATGAAAGTAAACGTGCTAAAGTTTTAGGTGAAAATAATCAAACAGTACCGGTTGAAGTTTTACCGTTCGCTGTGTCACTTGTAAAAAATAAAATTACCATGTTGGGTGGAACTGTTGTGGTTAGGGATGGGAAAGGTAAATTGGGGCCAATTATTACAGACAATGGAAACATGATAATTGACGTAAACTTTGGATTAATACCAAATCCTTGTGAGCTTGCAGTTAAAATGAAAAATATACCAGGTGTTGTTGAGACTGGATTTTTTATAGGTTTAACAGATCTTGTTTATGTTGCCACTGAAAACAACGTAGAAAAACTTGAAAATAAATAGTTTTCAGGTTTCTCAAAAAAATTTTTATAAAAATTGGTTGCTACCTTGAAAGTGTTTTTCTGTTTTTGGGGTTCTTCCAACATCAACATAGTTGATGGTGAAGGCTCTCATGAAAATCTGCCATAGATATCTTACAATAATCCATTATACATTTAAAACTAATAATACAACAAAATAAAACCAACACTATATAACCATCAAACATCACCAAACAAAACCACACAACCACAACCAAACAACCAAACAAACCCAATGTTATAATGCTATCGTTAGTTAAGAACCGTAACTCTGCTGTTTTATCTCATAGTAGCTAGGAAAAATAGTAAATGTTACATTTACTGTATTCACTGCCCTTGTAAAGATTGCACTGTGACTTGGCTTATAAACTATTTTGACACATGATCCAAATTTTAAACCACTACTTTAACAGGCAACATTTCCTAGTTTAAAAAAACAAAAAACACGTTTTTAGATGTAACAATTTTGGCTAAACAATACCAAAACTTCCTAAAACCAAAAATATAGACGCCAAATATCGTTTTACATATCCAATTAGACACAAAGAAACTACCGGTTTGTAAGAAATATTAACCCGAACTTAAAACTAAAAAGATTGAAATCAACACACATTAAAAAACGAAAAAAAACAAGACCCAACCACACATATTTAACACTACAAAAAAAACTACCTACAACAATACAAAGATACCACAACAAATCCATAAAAATTTGATACAAAACAACCACGTTACAAAAAAATATTCACTACATACAAACTATTTTTTCACAAAACACCTACATTCTTTTTTACACCCTCACACTCAATAAAACATTATCTTTTAAGAACTTCAAACCCCTCTCTACACTGCGATTTACAATACCTACTTTTTCAGCAAGCTCAAATAGTTACCAACAGTTCCATAATCAACGACAACATCTTTATTTAAACTTCATTTACACCGACATTTACACCGACATTTACACCGACATTTACACCGACATTTACACGAAAACCAACACAAAAAACAACACCACCAAACAAAAAACAACATTTACACCGACATTAACACCAACACAAATTATGTTACACACAAATTTAACTTAACACCTTTATTTCTAAAAAACGATTTAAAAACACCACTTTTTTACACCTAATTTTCACCTTATTAATACCCCTCACACTCAACTCACCCACAATAATAAAAAACAAACACAACACACAAATTACACAAAAAACTTATCATAAAACCAACAAACTTTCCAAAAAAGGCACATCGACATTCAAAAGTTCACTTGGCTCAATCTTTTGCAATCCTCCACCATACACTCTCCCTTCATCACGCAACTTACCAGGAGCCATACCACTCAACATTTCCCATATCATCCGTTTTAAATCCGGCCTACGAACAATAACATCAGACAATAGTTTACGCGGATAAAGCGCAAGATAAGAATTAGTAACCGTTGCCTTTGAATTGTTAAGTATAAAACGAAAAGCACCACTATTTTCACCACTTTGACGCCCCATATAAGTACACACTATCATAGGAGCCTCACGCCGCTCTTGAAAATACCAACACCTACGAGCTTTACAAAGATACCCCTTAGCTACACTATCTCTACCACTTTCAAGATAACTCCAAAGCTTAGGATACCTTTCCCTAATCTCATCTTCACCAAGCCGACAGTCAAGCAAAAACAACCGTTGCGACAAAAGAGGATTCCCAAATTCATCCGATTCAATCTCTACTTCTTTAACATACCGTGCACTCGACAAAACTGGACGAAAAAATTCAAACGGCAAACCCAATTCAACAATACGCACCTCATCCATTATAAAAAAATCATTACCACCAGTAGCAATACCACGCTTCACCTCAAAATAATCTTTGAGTTTTGGTACAGACAACTTTATACTACTTCTCTGAGGTAAACATGGAAAACGAGACCACTTAGTTTCTCTTCTTAACGATTCAACACTAATAACTTTGCTTACCTGTGGCGAGTCTAAGGAGCCACCATAAGTAAATAGTACACTTTGATTTCTAGGCGTCTTTTTTCTAAACCACACAACAGCTGAAGATACCAAAGCATCATCAAACTGAATATCAACAGGATTGAATCTATGTATTTGAAATAAATCTACCTTGTCTAGTAAAAAGTTTTTTACTGCTATCCCATAGTTTACATCCATAAACTCACTAGGTATTAACCACCCAGCCACTGCCCCTTCAGCCATCCACTGAATAGACTGTAAAAGAAAATGACAGTAAAGCCCCGCAAGACCCGACAAACTCACCCCAGACACCTGCTCTGTTTTACGCCTAATTTCCGCCTTGCGATATGCATCGATTAAATGATGACGTACATAGGGAGGATTACAGATAATAAAGTTGTAAGAATCATCTGGGTCAACCTCGGTAAAATCAGCATTTATGATATTGACCCCATAATCAGCCCAAAGATCACATGCAACATTCGCAAATGACGGGTCGATTTCAACAACTGTAGCTTTAGTTATATTGTCAAACGTGGCTTTTTCAAAAAGTGCGGAATAGAACGCTCCTGTTCCAAAAGCAGGGTCAAAAAACCGTATATCCTTTGGCGTATCCATATGTTTGATGCCAAATGACACAATTTCACGAGCTAACAAGGTAGGTGTTGCAAACTGACCCAATCTACGCCGCTCATCAATAGACTTGCAAGTATTAAGCTCGTTTTGCAAGGATAACCGACGATTCTCAATAGATTCGTCTAAAGTCCAAACAGTACAAGATCGTCTATTCTGTGTTCCCATACCCAATCTATCCCCTCTGCAGCTTCATATCCAAG
Source organism: Candidatus Bathycorpusculum grumuli (assembly GCA_009776805.1). GTDB lineage: Archaea > Thermoproteota > Bathyarchaeia > Bathyarchaeales > Bathycorpusculaceae > Bathycorpusculum > Bathycorpusculum grumuli. The sequence continues at coordinate 37,100 of WRNB01000007.1, forward strand.
ATAACCAGAATCAAAGTAGCCACATAAAAACAAGCAAAAACTAACATCCGCACCATAGGTGCTTTTAAGTTGTGCCATTTTCTGGGCTTCTTCTTTGCGCCGCTTATTGACGTTAGTAAAATCTCCGGCGGATTTTGCCTCAATCAAAAACGGTAAGTCACGTTTAGATGCATTCAATGGCATTATCACAACATCAACAGAAATATTCACTTTTGTTGGTGTACTGTCACCCTTTATAGAAACAGGCACATTTGTCCTAAACGAAAAAGTTCCCGCTTCCATCTCACTAAATTTGATACCCTCAACCTGACGATACCCTCTTGCTTTAAGCCACGTACCAATTGCAGTTAACTGACGCTTCTCTTGAGCATTACGGATAATAGGATCCGATACAGCTCCGCAAAGCCTATCGGCAATAATTGTTGCCGCACGGGTTATCTCGATTTTTGTGGCACCTACTGCCCTATTACGCCAGACAAATATGTCGGGGTCAACCATCTTTTCAATAACGCCAGATATACGCTTCAGAGCGGCATCAAGTTTACCGTTGGTTATGCGAGGGGGAAATCTTGGATTTGAAGAATCCTCCATGCTTTCAACAAGTGTCTTTGATACACCCGCCAACCCTACAAAGCGATCACGAGCAATGGATGGACAGGTAGACATACGAAGTATTAATAACACTTCAGGATGCCCTCTTAATAACTCTAGAAATATCGCTAAGGTTATTTGTTGCTTTCAAGGTTTGCTCTACACGTTTAGCGGTAACTAAACGTGTTTCACGGAAGGCTTTAGGTGCAAACTCCATAAACCAAATGTTATACAAATCAACAGACAGTGTTATATCCTGTTTCCATCTATCTGGATTATTACGGTTTACTGCTATATCTTGCACCGCCTTTTAAAGAAGTATTGGCTTTTCCAAGTTAATAATTTTATTGATATCTTCAACGTTAGTTACTCCTACGTTTACATTCTTTTTTGTCTCCTCGAATTCATAGTCACAACACCATTATTCTGATACCCAAAAATTTGCAAATTTTGGCCATGCATCAAAACAATTCATGATCGAAATTCAAAATATTTATGAACAAACCAAACAAAACTACATACATCGCCAAAAACTTGGAAGAATAAATAGTTCTACGAGTCAAATACTTCAACCGCGTACGAAACATCAAACACTTAGCATTACAATTGTAAATGTGGTAAATATGACTTTGATACATGCCAACAACCCATCAAACCAAACCAACCCACAACTCAACATCAACAATCACCCTTGCTATTGCCACCAAACAATAAAAACACAACAAATAAAACAAATTACAACTGCAATACTAAATAGACATGGGTTAGAAGGTTTATTTCTGAACGACTTATCTACAAGTGTTGATGTTGACTTGTCAAGTTGTTTGATTTGGTCTATAGTTTGATGGTTTTGAAAGTATAGTTGACCTATTTTTCTTATGACACCTACCAAATTGGCGGGTACTTGATGCTGAGCATTTCAGCTTCAGCTGAACGATAAGTTTCTTTTGGGTTTTTGCAGTTTTTGTTTGTGCATTTATAGGCGTAACTTGTTACGTGTAGAGTTTCTTTTAGTGCTGTAAATGTTTTTGCGCCATGCTATGTGGCTTTGTTTTAGGTTTTTGTTGCAGTGTGGGCATAGGTTTATTTCTGGCTTAAAACATAGTTGTTTTGCTCTGCTGTATGTTTTTGGT
>WRNB01000008.1 GCA_009776805.1 Candidatus Bathycorpusculum grumuli
ATGTGTAGTTGTGTGTGGATTGTGGTGAAAATTATTTTTGCAGACGTGAATCATTATTGTGTAGTAGTCAAAAATTTGACTCGCTACGACTGAATAGTAACAACGTTTTTATGGTAAAGTCAAATATTTAGAGAATTGTGTTTTTTATGTTGATGGTTGGGATGTTTTTGTTAAGGTGTTGCTGAACGATTGTTATGTTGTTGGTAAGTTGCATATTGTTGTTATTGTGCAGGATAATAGTAATACTTGTTATCGTTTAGGGTGGTTTACGTGTAGTGTAAATGTGGTTTTTAAATGTGGTCTGGTGGTTGATACTTTTTTAAAGCTGTGGAAAAATTTGACAACGTCTGAGGTCTTCGCTCAAATTCAAACAATAGTACTATCTTCCTATAAGTGAAAACTCTCAAATTATTAATAGTTAACGGTCGTTCTTTGGTGTACTTTGTTCAAAATAAATTCTAAAAACGTTTTTGTATCTACTTTATCTTTAGAATATAAATAAAAAAACTTATACGGGTAAGTGTTATCATTGTCTTGAGGTTCTTCTTTTCGTAATTCGTCATAAGTGTTGTAGTCCTTTTCTCCCTTAAATCTAATAAATGTCTTCTCTTTATCGATTTTTGCGTAAAATTTATTTTCTGCAGGCAAAAGAACAAAATCAAAAGTTTTATGGTGCTTATTGCAAAACTCTTGCAATTCGTCTAACAATTGTAGTATTTCAAAACCATCTTTAATACTAGGATGGGTCAATTTTATTTCATCATATAGCTTTTTATCAATTTTTTTAGTGCTACATAAATCTTCCATTTCATTCAAATGATTAATCAGCGGTTTAAAAGCCCCTGCAACTTCACAAGCAACACCTTTTTGGGTACCCAGCCAGTGGACATACTCTTCATGTGACTTCCAGATAGGGCTTTTTCTTTCATCCCTTTTGAAATATTCAGCCACATCCGGTTCATTGTTAATAACATTTTTCATATAAAATAATAGATCGATGTCAGATAACAATGAAAAAGATAACCCTTTTCCAATATCATTTTGCTTGACCGACAACGATTTTGAAGAGAAAACTTTATTTAAAAATGCATCAAATGTAATATGGGCATATTTTTTTTGGGTAAATATGGATTTAAGTGAAATACCAACTGCTTTTCTTAAAAGATAATATTCATATAATACAACCGGGTGATTCACAATCCACTTCGCCTGTGCATTTTTTGCGTTAATAACGTTATCAATAACACTTAATGCTACTTTTTTAAATGCAGGGCGATAAACGTTATCCTTGTCAACTATCACACTAAGACTACTTAACAATCTATCAATGTCCAAAACAACATTTTCATAACCCGACATAAGTGTATCTCTTGTTATGTAGTCCAACTTATCTACATCAACTGTTGAGGAGTTTAAAAGACGAATAAGACAATTCTTTATACCTCTTTCAGTTTTTATGTCGGTTGAGTCGGCTGGGTTTACAGTATAGCAACAACCTAAAATTGAACGTATTATTAAATCCAAGTTAGGTTTTTTATAGGTACTGTCTGTAAAGATTTTAGTAAAAGTCTCAAAATTTTTAATGATAACTATTGAACTCATTTTTTCATGTTGCGAAGGCCCTTTCTTATCTTTATCAGCTTTCGTAATAATTGTTGTATAGTCTTGTTTAAATGCGTTTTTTACTGATAGGTCTAACGAATTGTTAGCCAGAATTTGCGCAATTAATTCTTCATCTAAGGTAAGCTCACCGAGACTCTTTGCTTGATAATTAAATAAATCTTCACAAGTATGAGAAAAAGGGGCATGCCCTATATCGTGTAAAAGACAAGCTAACAAAAAAGACTCTTTATTTTGCTGTAATATTAACTGATACTTTTTTAAGGAAGTTTGTGTCACATCATTACTCAAACAATTGTTATAAAATCCTTCAAAAGCTTTTTGACCTAGATGATATGTACCAATAGAATGAATAAATCGGTCATGTCTTGCTGACGGATATAAAACTCTAAAGCTTGTTTGCTCAACCCATTTCAGACGTTGGAATTCTGCTGTGTCAATAATTTTCCAATAAGGCTCTTCGACTTGGATATATCCATGTACAGCGTCCTTGATGATTTTTGTTTTCATTTTTACTAATTGCCTAGAATTTTGTTTGAGGCTGTAATAAATTCGGTTATTACATTATTAGGCAAGCCCGACCTAAAATGTCTTTCTAACATTTGAATAACTGGAATTTTATCCGGTTTAACCTTAATTTCTAATCCATTATCATTTGATGACGCGACAAAAAAAGGATAGTCATCTTCAAATTCAAAAATCCCGTTAATCGAAAACTTTGTAAAGTAGTCTAATTGTTTAAGTGAGTCGTTAACTTGGTTATTAAAAATAATCAAATCATTAAATGAAACTTCATGTCGATTACGTATAACTGCCTCTATTATAAAATTTCCAATAACAACATCACAACTTATTGACTTACACATATTTCCATCATTCATCTCCAAACAAACGAAGCTTATTATTACGGAAGACTATAGGAAAACAATAAAATCATATATAACTCTTTTTTGTAGAGGAAGTAATTTTCTCTAATTAATTCTTCAATTTTGCTCTGTGGCACCTGTTTTTAGTGTGTTCGGTTTTCGGTTAATGTCTGCTCTTGGATGATATGTTGTTATTCACTGTTTTTTATGGCTTTTTCTAGTTCTTCACGGGTTATAAGCTCTCGTCTGTGCAATTCTTTCAGCACGCTTATCTTGAAACGCAGTCCTATACTCGCATTATTAGACATATTAACCGCTAAGTTTGGTCGGTTGTAACTATAAAAACATTAATCCGTAGTTCCCGCTATTTTTTCTAGGTACAAATACTAAACTTGTCTACGCAAAATAGAAACAGGACACTCAATACCAACAATTCAGACTGCGCAAAAACACTAAAAATAATATTGTTAAACACTGTGTGTAGGCAGCCTCCGAAAACCCCATTTCAAAAAACTAAGCAACATAGTTACACGGTTTTCGGCACGTGATTTTTGGGAAAATATAGGTTTTCGGAGGTCGCCTGTAGTGTCTGTGTATTCACGTGTGGTTGTATATTGTGTGTTTGAGGGAAAATACTTGGGTTGTTGCGCAGTCTGAATTTGTAACAATCATTAACCCTCTTAATCACCTCTTGAGTAATAACTGTAAAGTGTGTATAGCTTATTTTTGGCATTAAATCGTACAATACTAGCTCACGTTTAGTGCCGTCTGAAGATGTGATTATTTGATTATGTATATCACCCGTTTCAGTGTTTTTATATTTACAGTCCGTTATCATTAAAGGACCTGTTCCATTATTGATAATTTTTATGGATATTTTGTTTATATAATTAGTAAAAACAATTTCACAAAGTGGTCTAACACTGTTTTTATTGTGCACCATTTGTATCCTACTAAAAATCCATGTATAAATCACTGAAATAAAGGCTATAATTGTTGTTGCAATCAGTGTTAAATTTGCTGTTGTCACCATCCGCAACATCGATCATTCATCTATGTATTTCCTCATAGTTTTTACCATTTTACGATATATTATCGTAGCCTCAAAAATGAAACACTAATTTTATAAAAGCCTGACGAGTAATAATGGCGCGTGGTAGTGTTAATTTAGCGGATCGGGTTCAAGCGGAGGATAGAATTTTTAGAAAAAATGGAAAAGGTATATTGACTTTTTTGATTCAATGTGATATAGTGAGTATTGGATTGAAAGTAATTAATGATTGACTCTTTTTTTGCGGAAGAAATAAAAACAACGCGGAAGAGCTTTTAGGGGAATCTAAGGACGAATCATTAAAAGGCGCGACTAAATGTCAGTTTCAATCGTTGCAATTAAAGAGGTTTATGAAGCGTCGAGTAAAGTTTCGGCGATAACTTGTACTATGAATATGACATTTTCAAAAGGTAAGCTTGCAGAAGACAAATTTATAGTAGACTGTATAATCGCAAACGATGGCAACATTATGGTAAATCTTGCCTCTGTTTTTATGATAGAACCAGAAGCAAGAGAGGCAACCGATGATGAATGTGGCACCATTATGGTGGAACTACAAAAATATAGTGATGAATTAAAACGCGGGCTATTGGATGAAAAAGCGCAGCAAAACATATTAAAAATGCTAATACGCGTAGGAATAATTAACGAAAGTACAGTTGGAATGAAAAATGCAAACGGTATTAAATTTTCAGCATCGCTAAGCGACTTAAATGTTACATTTTTAAGTGGACGTTTTAATGGAAGTACTATTAAGTTAACTGGCGAAATGTTAGCAGATGGAAAGTTTTGGGCAAATGATGAAGCACCTTTTGTAATGGTATCGCCAAAAGAAAGGAAACTGTCTAAAGCGGAACAGGCTCAAGTTATAGCAGAAATACAAAAAGAGAGCAGACGAGTAGTGTTTGACTCACCTGCGTTGAATTAAATAACAAAAAAATTCGTTGATAACACTGGGAATTACGCAAATGGTGCTCGAGGGTGTAAGGTAGCGAACACATTCAAGCCTTATAACGAATTTCTTTTCCGAGCTTTTTTAGCAAAGCATAAGGGTGAGTACGAAACTGTCCTTTGGTCTGGCGAACCGAAGGAGTGGGCAATGCCGATAACACTAGAAAAATCTGCGAAGAACATAATGCACACCTTAAACACAGGGAAAAGCCGTGGAAAACTAACGAGATGTTATTAGACGAAGCAAGTATACTAACCCTTATGCTAATTGGGAAAAAAGCGATGAATAAATGTCAGAAAATGGTGACATATTTGCACAATCATTCAATACGCTTATAAATCAACAAAAAATCGAACATTGGAAATCTGCTTCAAGAGCAACCGTCGAAAATACTTGTGGTCAAGCATACGTTATATTTGGCGAGAAACGTCGAGAAGGTAATATTTATAGTCAGGTAGAACGCGAAGTTTTAAGCAATAATACCAACATAAACCAAAAAGTTATGTTTATAAACCCCAAAACTTGCAAAATTATTGGAACATGCGATAAAACAAATTTACTTATATGGGCAATAGTTAGTAGTATTGTGTTTTTACAAGTTTGAAAAGTATTGTCAATGTCGTAAATACCTTTGTGTTTTTTGTTTGCATGTTTTGTTGTAGGCTATCTCTTTTGAGGGTTGTTAGACTTGTTAAGAATTATTGTGTGGTGTGTGTTTTTTTAGAGTAGTTTTATGAATTCTTCTTTTGTAAGTCCTGTGTCTTTGATTATTTTGTTTAAAAATCGTTCCTTATTTTTTCTCCTGCGTGTGCTGGAACTACTGTTAATCTGTTGTCTGGGTGTTTTAAGATTATGTGGTTTTCGTGTGTTCGGACGGTTTTGAAGCCTATTTTGGTTAGTGTTTTGATTAGTTTTTTGCGGGTTGGGGTTTTAGGTTCATTTAGGTTTGAACCTCAACGAATTGAACACCTAAAGTTCAGTACGACTGTGTTGTTTTAAGTCTTCAGTTTGTGCTTCTAAGTAGCCTTGGATGGCTTCTTTTATTCTCTCCATCACTGTATCCAGAGTTTTAGCTTGCGTATGACATCCCGGCAACTCGGGAACGGATGCAACATAATGGCCATCCTCGTCTTTTTCAACTACAACGCTAAATTTCATATCTGCATTCCTGATAGTATACTTTTTTAAACAGATACTAAAAGGGTTTCCATATTTTTGTTTTGAACTCTTGCAGAGTTTGAACCCAAGACTTAATGACGACATCTCACATTAGACTATGTCATAAAGTACTTTAACTGGGGTGGTCTGTTAAACCAGAAAATCTTTGCGATCCAAATTGCCTCTTACACCAAAATTATCATACACAAAAAAATTATCCTTTAGCTTTTACTGCTCAGCAGGGTTATCTGTTGGACCAAAAACTAATATCGGCAAAGTTGGTACATTAAAGGGGATCATACGTGTATGGGGTGTGAACTTGGAACAGTTGTTCACCAAAGGCGTGTTAGTGTAAGGAGTTATAGTGCATAAAAATTTTGATGAACCTGAAAATTATCAGTTAAGTATCTTGTTAATTGGCTTAAGGTTTGGTAAAGGTGGAGGTTGTAAAGTGGTTAAAACACAAAGTTTGGTATGGGTTCATTATTATGTTGGCGGGTCCGACGGGAATTGAACCCGCGACCCCCGGATTAAAAGTCCGGTGCTCTAGCCTGACTGAGCTACGGACCCGCTTTTTATATGTTGGAGCTGTTAAAAACAAGGTGGGGTTTTTTAGCTTTTCGATTCTGTTGGTGTTAAATTAATGTTTAAGAATTATTTCATAGTTTTAAGTCGTGTTTGTTGTGGTTATTTTTTTTGTTTTAACGTTTGTATTTAGTGTTAAATTGTGTTTTTCTTTTAATTTTATTTTGGGTTTGTTGATAAATAAAATTTATGGGTAGTTTAGTGTCTGGTATTGTAGTGGTGGTCTCAAAACTTTTTTCAGGAAAATATGTGATATAGTTGTGTGGTTTTTTGTTGGTGATTTTTGGAAAAATGTGGTTTTTTGGTGGTTGTCTAGTTAGTGTATCGAATGTGTTATAGTGTGGTGATGTGTTAATTAGGGTAAAAATGTGTTAATTACTTTTTATCAATTTGTTAGTGTGAAAAATCTGTTTTTATTTTATAGTGTTTCTTTAGTTGTTGATGTTGTGTTTGTTTTTATGTGTGTGTTTTTTTTGGTGTGTGTCTATTTAAATGTTAGAGTTGGTGTGAATAATGTTTTATGTTGTTTTACATGTACCTGTTGTGTTTTTTTTTGGTAGAGGTTAAAAAACTTTCATTGTTTAATGCTATTATCACACGTTTATACACTGTTTGTATACATATTTTTTTCATTTTTGTTAGTTTGGAAAAATAAATTATTAGTCACATATATACGTCCATGATAACAAACGTTATTTCTTATACTACTGTACACTGTATCGGTGCCTAAACGTGATTTCATGGAAAAATTCATTTAAACGATTAAACGAAGAATATGAGTTGGCAAAGAAAAAGAAACAAGCTGTAGATAATCTGTATATTACAGGAAAAATCTCACAGTTTACTCGTGATTCTTTCAACAAAGATATAAATGCAACAATTGTTGATATTGAAAGACAACAAAAAGATCTTTTAGAAAAAATGCAATTTAAAACAGACGAATTAGCGAGTCAAATTAATACTTTGGAATCCATTCTTGCGAATTATGAAATTCAACATGTAGTTGGTGAAATTGAAGAATGCGCGTACCAACGTGATGTTTTGCTTTTTACAGCGGTTATGGATGCAACCAGAAATGAGTTGGAAACAATTAAACAGGCAACAATGCAATTATGTGTACCAGTGTCTACTATTCAAACAATAGTGCCGCCGGAATTGCCAGTTGACACTCCAACAGTTGCAGCTCCAGTTATGGACTGTGTTACAACAGAGAATACTACTCCAGTTGAAATTTCATTACCAGTTGAGACTCAAGTTGAATCTGCTATACTTGAAACTCCAATCTTCGAAGCTACTTCTGATCCAATCTTGGAAGCAATAGAAAAACAAACATTTACTTCAAATGTATCTGTAACTGAGGAGCCAGTTATGGAGTCAGCTTTGATTGAGGATGTTGCTGTGGTTGTTGAGGAGCCAGTTATGGAGTCAGCTTTGATTGAGGATGTTGCTGTGGTTGTTGAGGAGCCAGTTATGGAAGCTCTAAGCGAAGCTGCACCAGTTATCGAAGAGGTATCACCAATTGATTTAGCAGAAACATGTGAACCAATTGAAATTGCAACAAACGACCAAATGTTTTTAACAACACCCATAGTTGAAGAGTCAGTAATGGAATACAATATGGTGGAAGATGCACAATTTGATACTACCGCAATTATTGATACTCCAATTGAAGAAGCCGTTACTGAAATAGCTGCTGAAGACGAGCTAGTTTCTGATGTTCCTTTACAAGTTTTCGAAGTCACAGAACAAGTTCCAATTGAACAAACACTCGAAAAAGTTATGGAACAATTAAACACTCCAGCAGTTGAAGCCCTAACAGTAGAGGAGTTGACACATGACAGCCACCCTTCTATAGCGCCTCTTCAGGCGCCTTCCGACATAATAGCCGAAGCAGTAAGCGACGGGCAAATCGACGAAAGCGGCGAAGACACAACTGAATAAGCTAACTTTTTTTATTTTTTTTCTAACTCAATTTTTTTGTAACACATTTTTTTTGCAACAAACTCTATCGTCCAGGTTTGTATGAAAATATTTTGTGATTTCGCGTTTTTTTAGTGTCTATTTGTTGTTGCCTAGTTTTTTTATGAAATATTAATAACTCTCTTATGGAACATTATATTTATGCCTAAACAAACTAAAACTAAAGACAGTACTAAATCTAGATCTAAATCTAAAAATCGTAAAATACAACCTGAAACTCCTGGGATAACAACAAGAAAATCGTACTGGGTAATGTTAACGCTCTTTATGGTTATAGTTTTTTCAATCGCCAGTTTCATATTAGGTCTTGGTGTAGTTAATACTGTTGTTTTAATGCTCACAATAACTTTTCTGCTTTCTCTTATTGGTTTTGTTAGCACTACTTCTTCTAACTTGTCTAAATCAAAACGAGCAACTTTTCTCTTTGCAGGTGCATCTATTATTGGTTTTGGCGTCTGGGCAATTATTGCTATAGTTTCAACAGCTACTGGATTAATAGAAAACTTGTTTGCTGATACTTTCTATCTCATTCCAAGTATTGTTATATGTTTAACTGCAGGTGCGTTTATAGGTGAATTACTGGGAAAAAACAAACGTATACAAACATTTGTCTTCAAACCCGAAGATATTCCACCTTAAAACTTTAACTTTATTTTTCTCTTTCATACAGAACCTTTAAGAGTATAAGATTTAGCATGTTTTTTTAACAATAAAGTACAGGACACGATTTAAATGAAGTTTGGTATACTTACCCGAAACCATGAAGCATGGAGCAGCACCCAAGTGCGAGAAGCTCTAACACGTAATAACCTAAATTATGAATGCTTTACATTTCCAAAACTCGTTGCCAGATTAGCATACAAACCGTACTTTAAAATATATAATACAGATATTCTTGAAAATTTAGACGCACTAATAATACGTCCTATTGGTCGTGGATCACTTGAAGAACTTGTTTTTCGCATGGATATGCTTTACAGACTTGAACGTAAAGGCCTATACATGATCAATCCCCCTAACGCAATTGAACACTGTGTCGATAAATACGATATTTTAGCCCTACTAGAAGACTTTGGGGTTCCTGTACCTAAAACATTGGTTACCGAAAGCGTAAACGAAGCTATTGCAGCATTTAACGAACTCGGCGGAGACGTTGTTGTCAAACCAATATTTGGTTCACGTGGTCAAGGTGTAACACGCATAAACAATATAGATGTTGCAGACACAATCTTCAAAGCAATAGCTTTCCACCATGGAGTAATCTATATGCAAGAATTCATTCAACATGGATTCTCGGATATACGTGCTTTTGTCATAGGCGATCGTGTTATTGCCTCAATGCGACGTGTAGCTAATAGCTGGAAAACTAATTACAGCCGAGGCGCAAAACCTGTACCCGAAAAAATTTCCAAAGAATTTGAAGATATCGCAGTAAAATCTGCCAAAGCAGTAGGCTGTAAAATCGCAGGTGTAGACATCATCGAAAGCCAAAATGGCCCATATATTGTTGATGTTAACAGCCAACCAGGATGGAAAGGCCTGCAAACAGTTACAAACATAAACATTGCAGAAGAAATCATTCACTATACACTAAACGAACTTAGACAATAATCTACTCTTTAAATGCCAACAACCTTGCATAAACATCTTCAATAAACACTGGAAAAACCTTTTCTTTACCAGCCTTAACAAAAACCCTGCTTTTATCTTTAGTAAACTCACCAATAAAATAAGCACACAACCCCAACTTACTTAAAACCTCAACAGCTACATTTTTCAACAAAGGCGGCACTGCAGCTAAAACCAACCCAGTAGAAGACAACGCTAACACCTGTTCATCACTAAAACCAAACTGTTTTTGCAACTCTAAAACATCCTCTAAAATAGGAATATCATCCCAACACACTCTAAAACCTATGCCAGATGCTTCTGATAACTCATTAAGTGCAACTACTAAACCTCCCTCAGTTGCATCATGCATTGCATTAACACATCCCATTTCAGCAAGTTGCTGTGCTTCCCATACACAACTTTGTAACTTTACCATGTTACTGATTTTTTCCGTTTTTTCTGCGCCAAAAAGTTTCTCTGCAGTTTTTGGATGGGTTAACACAAAATTAGTTAAAGTTTCAATACCAACAGGTTTAGTGCACATTATTAAATCACCTGGTTTAGCATTTTTTGGGGTTACAAGTTTGTCTGGTTCAACAATGCCATAAACGGTACAAACTCCTAACAAATCATTGATGCTGTCGTACATGCCAGTATGTCCCCTGACAATGGCTATGTCATATTCATCAGCAGCAGCACATGTTTGTTTCATTATGTCTTCAAAAATTTTTGTATCAATCGTTTTTGGTCCAAGTAAATTAATGGTGCAGAATTGGGGTTTTGCTCCGAAAAGGGAAAGGTCCGATGAAGCATAATTGATTAAAAACCAGCCAAACCATTTTAATGGAACGCCTGTGCAGGGGTCGGTTGAAATTACTAGTAATTGGTTGCCTAAACGGTGAACTCCAGCATCGCCGCCAATCATAGGTGGTATAATTACTTGTTTGTTGGTTTTAATATAGTTGAGAAGTTTTTGTAATTGTTGGTTATCAAGTTTTCCCATACTGCATCTACTATTGTTATGTATATATTTTTAGCACGTTGGTTTTATGTAAAAGGTAAATGATGATGATGCTTATTATTAATTCAGGTAACATGTAGCTTCCATTATACAGTATTGAGTAAACCAGTGGATTCATTCCTTTAGGTGCGTATTGTCCAAAAAAGATGGCGCCTGAAATTAGGTGCATAATGAATCTTCCAATAATTGCAATTGTAGTTCCAGTGATTGGATGATTTTTGAAAAAACCTGCTAGTCCTATGCAACCAAATGCTAAGGGGTAATCTAATAGTATTTGTGTTGGATAGTATACTTGTGGATGAATTGCTAATTGGACAAGGCCATAGATGATTCCGGTAAAAATTCCTATTTTTGGTCCTCGGCGCATTGCTAACCAAAGTATGGGTACCATAGTTCCTGCAGTAACTGATCCGCCTTGTGGAAAACCTATACCGGGTATTAGGCTTAGGGCTGTGCTTAATGCAACAAAAATTGCTATTTCTGCAAGAATTTGAGCGTTAATTCTGCTTTTAATTTTAGGATTTGGGTTATTATTTTTTACGTTTTCCATTTATTTCCCTCCGCCAGTATTATCTGGTTCAGGTTCATTGGGTCGGTAACCATTAAGTTACCCTCTCAGCTGAGTCATTATCTCAGCTCCCCAGATTTTTATTGAACAAAAGATAATTTGGTGTTGTCTTATTTAGGTTTTTCACCCATTTTTTATTACTACAACAAACAGTGTTTGAATGTAGTGCTTATGTGAGTGAATATGTGTTTTTTATGGTTATGGCTTAAGGGGGTGTTATTTTTTGTTGTGTTTTTTGTGTGTAAGGTGTGTTGTAGTGGATATAATTGGAAGTAGTGTTTGTTGTAGTGTTAAATTGTTAAGTGTTAATTTTGTTGTAGGTGTGTTGTGTTTTGTTTTTTGTTTTGTAAAGTTTGAGTTATATGTTAGAGTGTGAGTTGTAAGTTTGTTGATGTATTGGTATGGGTGGTTGTGTAAATTGTGTGTGGTAAATTAAATGGTGTTTATAGGTTTTTAAATTTTGTTTGGCGGAAAAAGAGTGTGTGTAATTTGTTTTTTTAAATTTGTAATGAAAACAAACTGTAAATTAGCTAGAAAGTGTTATGGTGGTTGTTGTAATAAATGTTTTAGTTACTTTTTTTTAAATGTTTGTTAAATTTCTGTAATAATTTTATTATATGTAGCATCTTAAAGTTTTCTATATATGGTTTGGAATGTTACTGTGTTGTGTTTATGGGTGTGGGTTTTTGAGGTTGTCTGTAGAGGTGTAATTTAATAATGTGCAAAACTAATTTTGGGCTGTTATGTATTGTTGGAATAATTTTTTGGAGGCTGTGTTTTATTGTGATTGTGTCATAAAAAGTAAGTAACAAATTAGATATATTGGTATATGTCTGCTTTATAGTAGTTGATATAATATTTTTTTAATGTTTTATATGAAAATGGTGTGTTTGTGGCGTGTTTTTTGTATCCAATTTTTTTTGTTTCATAAGAGTTTACCGCCGACAAGTCGGTGCTGGAAGAATTGCAAAAACAGAAAAAATGTTTGTATGGAGTTTGTGTTGTTTCTTTTTTTGTTTTATTGTGTTATTGAATGGTACCAACTGATGATGTATTCAGGTAATATTAATCCGCGTTGTGCGATACGTTCAGCTAGTTTTACTGGAAGTGGACTTAGGACAAAGGCGGCGCGTGTATAGAAACGACGTGGAGTGTTTAGTCTTGCTTCTTCGTCTAAGATAATTTTTAAGTCTGCTTTTTTTGCTAATGCAGAGTTTTTGTTACTTGTAATTGCAAACACTGTGCCTGCACATTTTTTAAGTGCCTCAGCCCAAATGATGACTGGCTGGGTTTCACCACTGTAAGAAATGAGCAATTCCAAGTCACCTGATCTTGGGTGAGGCGTGTTTACACCACGGGTAATGTACACGTTGTCTCCAAAAAAGCTTTTAATGTGAAATAAACGCACACCTGTCATTTTAGCTATTTCGTTACCTGTTCCTTTTCCGCCCAAAAATATGTTAGTACGTTTTTCCATAACATCTACAAGTTGTTTGTAGGTTTCGCTGTTAACGTTTGAATCTATCATCTCGCCTATTTTTTGAAATTCTTCATTACATAAACTGTAAACATCATCAACTTCTAGATTACGAAAAATAGCTTCTATTATACTGTTTAACAGTTGAAGAGTTCCTAATTCAAATATGTCTCCCATAATGCCTGTTTCACTGTATTCAGCAGAAGGTTTAGATTTTCCTCGACCTTTTAAAATAACTGTTGTGCCATGCTTGTTTGTAATGTCTGCCAAAGGCGATTCGTAAACTGAAGTAAGCAACCCCATAGAAAACTTGGTTGATTTAGTTTCCTCAATATATCTGCTAAGATCTTGAGCCATAACTAACGGATCATCACTGTAACCACTGCCAGAATTCATTAAAAGCAACGTTTTTTTGTATCTCCTCTCAAGATCAAAAGCAGCATCATGCATATTACGACCTGGAAACCCTGGATCATCAGGCGTCAAAATAACCTTGTTTCTCCACCCAACCTGACTAAGTGCAATTTGACTCATAGCCGCATTTAAAGAGTATAATGAACGCCCAGAACCTCCACATATAACACAATCAGCAGATTTTATATCTTCAAAAAGCCTCGCAAGTTCTTTACGCTTTATATTCATAACATTTTCTTGAATTTTGTTAACGAATCCAATACTACTTACCTTGCTTTTGATGACAACGACAACCTCAATTTACACGTTATGCATGACCTACTTATATTATTCTTCCTTCACCAAACAAATTTCATGAAACAATTTTCTATTGAAGATGATGAAAAACATTTTTCAAGGAATAATTCACCATTCTATAAGCCGATGCCTGGTAGAATTACAAAAGCAGTCAAGTTTTCATGAAAGAGTACACCATCAGCTACACCGTTGATAAAAGAACCATAAATCAGTAAATGTGTTCATGGAAACTGTCATAATTAATCAAACTTTTAACGGTTATACTTTATCGCAGAGTATTACTTATATTATATAATCTTGACTATACCACTACACAAAGGTACATCCTGATGGTTGTCATAGTTAACATAACTGAAAAACCAAAACTCAACAATCCAGTGCTAATAGAAGGCTTACCTGGTATTGGTTTTGTAGCAAGTGTTGCATCACTGCATTTAATTAACAAACTAAAAGCTAAACGATTTGCCCAAATTGTTTCTTCAAGCTTTCATGACTTTGCCGTAACCGTACAAGATGGTAGTGTACGTTCACCTATAAATGAATTATACTATGTTAAACGAGGTGACAAAAACAGAGATCTAATCATTTGGTATGGAAACACCCAAGCATTATCAATTGCGGGACAATATGAACTGTGTGGAAAAGTGCTCAAACTCGTAAAAGAGTTAGGTTGTAATTATGTTGTATCAATTGGTGGTTTCAAAAAAGATGAAGCACAACCCATACCCACTATATACAGTACTGCAACTGATTCTGACACAATGAAAACCGTTATAGATTTCGATACCAAAATAATGGTTGGAAACGTTTTTGGTATCGCAGGTATAAGTATTGGTCTTGCAAAATTATACGATATGAAAGGTTTTTCTTTGCTTGTTGACACACCTGGTGTAACCCCTGACGTAAATGCTGCACGTTACGCTTTATTTGTCCTGTTTAACTTTTTAAATCTCAAAGTTGATTTAACTGACCTTGAACAAACAGGTGACGAAATTAAACGTACACTAGAATTAATCGGCTTAATAAAAAATGTTTCAGAAGAAAAGAAAAAAGAGGCGCAACAATTACGCTGGTTCATATAGTTTAAGCATTTGTCTCGATAATGAATTGGTTGTAAATTTTTTGCACTCTTTCGGCTGCTGGACCAGAGCCCTCAGTGACACCGTGTTCAGTTACCCTTACTTTATCCATAACCCAAATGAATCCCTGATCTTCATATAGTTTGACCATTCTTGGAAACACTTTTTCCAGTCTTTGTGCAAGTGCCTTTAAGTCAAAAGCTTCATCAGCAGTAGAAATCTGTGCAACAATACTTCCGTTAATAAATAAACGATTCATTTTTTCACCTTTTTCTTCTTTAGCATCCGTCAAAGCTAAACTCAAATTATCTGGATTAATACCGATTAGAGTGCCTGTGAAACTTTTACCGTTAATTGTTGTTACTGAAACAAACTTTTCTGTTAATGCTGCAATTTGTGTAAAATATTTTCTCTGTGCTTCAGACATACTTTAATTCTCCATTACCTTACAAAATTGTATAGCAACTATTTATATTTAAATGCATGATTTAATAATATCAATAATAATAACGGAAAGCAAATAATTTTTTACCCTCTTATGATATAGCCAAATAGCTTAAAAATTAGATTTGCAAAATCCATAAAATTCCATGTTAACGCATGTTACCTTCTAAAACTTTAGTAAATCCGCTATTTGTTAAACAAATCATAATTTTTAAATGTAATAAAACGTTTGAAAAACATGATATACATCAAATTAAATAGTGTATTGTGGTATGAGCGGCACGTGAAAGAAAGGAGAGAAAATGTTTACAACTGTTAAATCTTAACGCGTGCCGCCCATAAATCAAATTTACCACTCATTATTTTTAAACCTTACTTGATATGTTATGTTAAGTTTTGCTTCAACATTAATGTTCTAATAACGTTTAGAAATACAAGTCCATAACCGAGTTTTAGGATAAAAAACGCCTAATTTTCTTCCACACCAAACCCCACAAACCCAAACATGCAAACTAAACATCATGCGTTTGTGCAACAAAACTATTCTACAATCTGCTACTGCACTAAACAATGAAAAATACATGTACAATGACTATCATATAACACGCGAAACGACAATTAAATAAATGCGTACACACACTCTTACAAATAGTGGCTGAAGCAAGACAAACAATATTCAAAATGTGCACGATTGTTATGGACTCATGGCTTTTTTAAAGCTCAAAAAGATAGCCTGATGTTATTGGTTGTTAGGTAGGTTTTGTTTGGTGGAAGGTTTTGTTTTGGTCGATTGTTCCCCAGTGTTTGTTTGTGGTTTTTTTGTTTGTTTTTGGGGTGGTGTTGTTTTGTGTTTTTGGTGTTGTGTTTTGGTTTTGTTTTGGGTGTTTTTGTTATTGTGTGTGGTGTTGTTATTTTTTGTGTATTTGGTGAGTTGGTGGTTTGTGTTTTTAATGTTTTTTGTAGTTTTTCGTTAAATTTGTCAAAAAATAATAACATCTAAGGTTTACTTGTTTATTTTTGTTGAACACAGGTTCTGAGTGGGTTTAACCTGTTGAAATATGTAGTGG
Source organism: Candidatus Bathycorpusculum grumuli (assembly GCA_009776805.1). Taxonomy (GTDB): domain Archaea; phylum Thermoproteota; class Bathyarchaeia; order Bathyarchaeales; family Bathycorpusculaceae; genus Bathycorpusculum; species Bathycorpusculum grumuli. Next base: position 16,191 of record WRNB01000008.1, read on the forward strand.
CAGCATTTTTCAAAAATTTGACTAATTCATCTACCGTTACGTTTTGACCTTTTTCGGGTTTAATTTTCCGTTTGTCGTAAAATATATAAAAATACGTATTCACGTGACTCTTTTTATCTTTTTCAGCCGTTAGTATTGAAATGCTTCCATTTAATTCAACGGGGTCTGGTTTGTTTTTAAACTGTACAAGTATATTGCCGATATCTTCTTTTAAAAATCCGCTCATAAACATGTTTGCCTTTATAACAATGACTTCGGGAGAGTCAATCCATGTTTTTAAAAAATTTATAAATTGTTCAACAAATTCTATCTGTGCTTCCTTCACTTGTATCTCCATTATAATATCTGGAGTTGTTTTTAGCTGTACCTTTGCCTCCTCAAGTTTTGCGTTTAATTTTTTTACTGTATCTCCGTTTATGATGGCAGTATCTGAGTTTGGTTGACAATCATATGCAGACTGGTTTTTATCAACTAAACTTTTTAACAGTGTAAATAGAACTAAAAATATATCGCTCATGTTTTGTCTTATACCCGTTCCTTGTGCATCAAAAAGTGTAGTATACTCTGCCTCAGATTTCCAAAACGATTTCATGCGTTTATTTCGCGCAAATAATTGTTTAATTAGTGCATCACTACATTTATTCTTAATGTAGCATATTATATCATCATCACAAAGTAATGCTATGTTCTGTTCCATAATTTCTTGCTTTCCGTTTATAATAACTGGCACGTTAAATTTTTGCCCTTCTTCCGTCAAAGAGTCATACGAAAATAATTTTTTTCCACTTTTTTCCAAGAAATACTTAGAAACTTCTTCTATTGCTTGTTGCAATATAAAATTTTCATAAACACATACAGGGTGACTGTGTATCCATTTTCTTTCAAAATCATGCGCAACAATAACACTCTCTATAGCACTTATAGCATTTTGTTTAAACCCAATCTTTAATTCGTTTCCATGAAAACATATTACCATATTACTTAGCAATCTTCTATAATCAATTGCGACAGCATCATATCCTGCTGCGTAAGCATCCCTTATAAGATAATCTAGCTTGTCTACATCTATCGTAGAAGAATTTACAACACTTATTAGTGCATTTAACAGTTGTTTTCCCGTATCACTTGGGGTCACTTCATAAGGATACCCTGTTATGCAACGCGCAAAAAACTCTTGATTTTTATCTATCACTGCTGGAAACTTTTTAAGTGCTAGTAGTGCGCTCATAATTTCGTGTGGAGCCGCTTTGCTGCTGATTTTTTTCTTTTCATTTTGAACTGTTAACTCCTCATCGATACTACTTTTTCTGACCTCTTGTACCAATAAAACGTCAAGAGGATCTGGCTTCTGAACATTTGTATTAATAGAAAGATAAAAATTTTCTCCAGTGTGTGAAAATGGCGCGTGACCTATATCATGAAACAAACACGCTAACTGCACTGTTCTTTTGATATCACCAAGTCCACCGTTAGGAAACAATTGTTGAAATAGCTTATTATTATCTAATGATGTAAATATGGCTTCGGTTGCTATCTTCCCAAGGTGGTATACCCCTAAAGAATGAGAAAATCTGTCATGTGTAGAGGTGTGATACAGTGATGAAAAACTGGTTTGCCTTATTCTTCTGAGGCGTTGAAATGCAGCTGTATCCACTACATTTTCAAAAATATTTTCATCGATCTCAATATATTCGTCATATACTGGATCGCGAATAATTTTCATACCGTTAATAGCTCTGATTGTTGTATAACTTTTTTGTTCATGAAGGCTAGCATAGTTTTAATGGAAAAAGGTGAACGAAAACACATCCATAAATCGATAGTTTCGATTCCCTCTTTGAGTTCTATGTACGCGTCTTCTTGACCAAAATTTCCTACCTCAAAAAAATCAGCATAATTTTCCTTCATTGCGACAATATCGCTTTCTCTGTATAGTAAAATTACTTGCTCTTCACCAGTTTCATTTAAAAATTGGCTTACATTTGTGCCGTACTTTATTAATTTTTTAAAAGTAACACGTCGCTTGGTTGCGTTTGCTTGTAGTAATTCGATAAGTGCATTTCCTGCAAGATCTTCAATGCCTATAAATTGTCTCACGTTTCCCACTCCTAACCTGAATTTATGTTATTATTTGGGTATATTAAACTTTGGTAAAAATAATGTAACTAGCTACAGTGATTGGTCAAAGTTGTTTAACTATCTTTTGTGCCCAAAAGAGCAATGTCATCAGGTTATCTTTTTGAGTTTTAAAAAAATGTGTGTCCATAACTTGTGTGCAAGTGTTGTGGTGTAGTTTTTTTTGTGTCAGTATAGACGACCTCCGAAAACCTATATTTTCCCAAAAATCACATGCCAAAAACAGTATAACTATGTTACTTAGTTTTCTGAAATGGGGTTTTCGGAGGCTGCCTATAGTAAATTTTTTGGTTGTAAAAATTTTGTAGTTTTATTGTTTTTGTAGTTGTGTAATAGTTAGTTTATTGTGGAAAAGTGATTTGTAAAATGTGTGCGTTGGTTATGGGTGTATGGTTTTTTTTGTTAGGTATTAGTTTTGGTGTGTTTGTTGGGTGGGGTGTAAGTTTTGGAGGTGGTGGTGTTTGAAAGGTTTGTGTGTTTTGGGGTGTTTGTAGTTTTGTTGTGTTTGGTTGTGTGTTTTGTGTTTGTGTATTTTTGTTCAAGAGTTTGGTGGTATGGTGGGTTTGTTTTTGTTTCTAAGAAAAACGTGTACAATATAATGTTGTTTAGGTGGATATTTTGGTTAAGGTTGTTTTTGTTGTTTGTTAGTTTTTTATGTGTGTTTTGTTTGTTTGTGGTTTTTTTGTTGGTAGGTGTTTGTTTGGTGGTTTTGTGTGTTACTGGTGTGGTGTTTGTTGGTGGTTTGTTGTGTTTTTTGTTGTTTTGGTGTATAATTTTTATGTGTTGTGGGTGTGTTTGGTATAGTTTTGTTTTAATGTTGGTTTTTGTAATTGTTTTGAGTTGTTGGAGTAGTGTTTTTTATGTAGTGTTTGTGTTGTTTGGTTATGTTGTTTTGTTTTATTTTTCACTGGTATACTTGGTAGCAGGTAACGTAGTGGTTATTATAAACCAAAAAGTTTTTAGCTTGAAATATTGCTTTGTTGAGTAGACTTGATATGGTCGATGCTGGAAAAGTAAATAAATTCGATATTGCACAGAAAACAATGCATTATTTGCCTTGTGGTTGTATATATCAGGATACTGATTGGATGTTGTTGCGAATAAATGAGTGTAAATATCACCATTATAAAAGAACAGTAAAAAGGCCCTATAGGCCAAAAGCTGAATGTGTTAGACCATAAACAACAATAGCTCAAAAAATTGTTACGTATTTAACAGTTTACCCGGTGTGTGGGTGTTTAATATGCGCCGTCAATAACAGCAGAGATATGTTTATACAGTTTTTTATTTTTATGTATGTGCTTTATCCTTAGGTTTATGCCAGTTAATAAATCTCTCCAGAAAGTCGGGTCTTTCACCATAGGATGCAAAAAGTACAAATCTCTAATAGTCCAAGGTTCACCGATATCGAGTATTCCATTTTCTGGCGTTTTCCCTTTTTTTACTGTTTTGTAAGCATTTATTATCTTAATTACAACGATGTTTTCAAAAATCCATGATCTATGGTCTAAGTTACCTGATTTAAGTTCTGAAACCCAATTGGCGAACATAGGTAAGAAATCTCTGTTTGAGACTTCAAAAATTTCTTTATATCCCAGACGTAGAAAACAAACATTTTACTTTTAGAGGGTAAATCAATCAAATCGTAAAAATATTTACCGCGTTTTTTTATTTCTTTAATTATATCACAATTTTTAGATACCGAAACGAGAGTTTCCTCTAAATTGTAATTGTCAATTATGTTGGGTATTATTTCATTCCAGACATCGCTATAACTAAGCATATATCTGTACTCTTGCGGTAAATTGCGGCGTTCAATACCTTTTGGAATTAGTTGAGCTGTTCCCAGTCCATCAAGGGTACACTGGTGAAAATCTTTGAAAGTTCCAAAAATATTCTCTCCACGAGCTATTGCTAATTGGTTAGATGTCGGTGATTGGTTTTGATATGGCTAGTGTGGCGGCTTTGTTTGACCAGCATTCTTTGCATATTACGCCGTATTTTGGGGTGTCGATTTTGATGTCTTCGGATGTAAATTTGTCATGGCATAGTTCGCAGACAGTTGCGTTTTTTAGTTCATAGTTGTTGATGGTTTTTATGATTTCTGGGTTTTCGCGTAGGCAGTTTTCTATTAGTCTGCTTTTTGAGAGGGTTTTATCTGTCGATAGTTTGCTAAGTGCGTTGTCTAGTTCTTTTGAGATGGATATTGCTATTTTATTGACCATGTTCAGTACACCTTGTTTTTTGGTATTACCATAGTAGTAACGTTTTTATTTAATTTTGTGTATCTCAGACAAGCAAAAACAAGTTACAAAACAATTGAACGCGCCTACGGTAACATAGAGGTTAGGCAGATACTTGAAGGCGTTTTTGAGTTAACCAATGAACCTGTTGCGGATTTGGAGCATGAGTTTGGCTCCGATGGTACAGGTCTTACTACATCTTGTAAACAAAATTATGAGAATGGTCGGCAAAAAATCAAACTCACAAAGGTTACGAAAAAATTGTGGCAATGGTTGGTCTTAAGTATAAGTTTATTTCATCTTTTAAATACGCTGCTAAGTCTACTGTTCATGAGTCACTTTATTTTGAGTCTTTATTAGCTGAATTTGTTTGTTGGTATGGTTGGGTGGGTTTGGTGGTGGGTGTTTGTGGTTTTTTGTCGTGGGGTATTTGTGGTTTGGTGGTGGGTGTGGGTGTGGTTTTGTGTTTTTGTCTTAGGAAATTTTTTTGGTTGTGTTTGAAGGGTAGTGTTGTTTGGTGGGTGGTGTTTGAAGAGTTATTTTTGGATTTTTGGAAGTGGTTTTTTGAGTATATGGGTGTTTTAATGTGGAGGGTTGTTTTTTTGCTTTTTAGGTGATGTTTTTTTGTTGTTGTGTTAAGTGTTTGTTGTGTGTGGGTAGTGGGAGGTGTTTATTTGGGTTTGTGATTTAAATGTCAAATGTTTGTGTTATTTGGATTATTTTGAGGGTATAAATGTGTGAGAATTTTGGTGCAAATTATATTGTCCCAAAGTCAGTTTGTCCGTAACTTATATAGCCTGCTTTGGTTATACCTGACGATTATGTCTGACCAAGGAGCAGTGCATAGTGGGAAGCAGCAAAGTGTGTTTAAGCGGTTTCTAAAAGTTTCTTTGCAATTAATTGTTATGGTTGTAATGTTTGCTGTATTGCTTTGGTATGTGGGCATAAATGAATTGTATGTAGTGTTGCTTACAATTAAAATTGAATATTTGATGTTGGCTTTTTTGATGTATTTTGGGATAAATGTTTTATTTGCGTTACGATTGCAGAGGATTTTGAAAAAAGATAATATTAAGACTTCTTTTAAAAAAACGTTATTTGCGCAATATGCAGGTATGTTAACAAGTGATGTTACTCCAGGTCGCTCAGGGTATATATTAACTCCAGTATATCTAAGAGATCAAAATGTGCCCACACCCAAATCTCTCTCCGCTATACTAGGTATACAAACAATAGAGTTTCTCATAAAAGTGACAGGTGGTATTGGTGCAGTAATTTACTTAATTAAATATGTTCCAGCAACGACATGGAGTGTAATATTTCCACAAACAATTGTAGGTGTAAATATAGGTGTAATGGTTGCCGTTTTTGGCATAATTTTAATGCTCGTAGGCGCAATTTTACTGGCATTATGCACATGGTCAAAAAAAGCTCTAGTGATATTTACAAAAATCGCAAATATCCGCTTCATAAGACGCTTCACAGGTGGTCTAATAAGTAAACTTGAAGAATTCAAAGACAGTGCTCACAACACCAAAAAAGCCGTTCCCGAAATACTAATCTTAACATTAACCTGTTGGATACTGAAAGGCTTTGAATGGTGGTTCCTGGGCATAGCAATAGGCATCAATATACCTTGGATAGCCTTCTTCCTAATACACCCGCTAGTTACTGCTCTTGCATTTGTACCTCTAACTCCTGCTGGAATAGGTGTACAAGAATTCGGAATCGTAGGTATACTAGGACTACTAGGAATACCAGTTGCTACAGCAGGCGCATTTGCAATCATCGCACGGGGACTGCTAATTATCGAAGACCTAATTGGACTACCACATATCGTGAAATCAACAAGTTTACTCTTCACACATAAAAAATCCATACAAACAACCGAAAACTCAACCACATTATCATCATAACGTTAAAAACCTAACTCAACTTGGTCGAAATCAAAAACTGACAAAACTATACATGTAATGCAAAGAATTACACTTGTTAGATGCTAAAATCCTGAAATGTGAAAATGATAGTGACGTAACGCCTAAAAACATTGGTAGTGGTTGTTTTTGGTGGACCGTACCGGATTTGAACCGGTGATCTTCGCCGTGTGAAGGCGACGTCCTAGCCAACTAGACTAACGGTCCAATTTGAAGTTAAAAATATATGGTTCCCTTCATAAAGTATTCCCTTTTACTGTGGCATAATAACAATCTAAAAAACAAAAAAAGGTGTATCACGAAAAAATATGTGCTTAATGACTTTAGAATAAAATTGTGATCTTGTATCAAAATTTTTTTGTATTTGAACTCTAAAATGTTTTTAATAATGCATTTTTTAATTTTGACTTATATTTTTAGTTAGTTTTTAGATAGTTTGTGTGGTTTTTAAATGTTTGTGGTGGGTTGTTTGGGTGTTTGGGGTGTTAAATACTGTTGGTGAGTTTTTGGGGTGGTGTTGGGGTTTGTGGTTTGTTTTGTTTGTAATTTTGTTAATTGCATTATGTTTGTTAGTTTAGTTGTGAAGAGTAATGTTTTTTTGATTAGTAATTTGGTGAGGGGGTTGTGAAATGTGTAAAGTATGGTGGGTGTGTTGGAGTGGGTGGGTTTGAGGATTTAGTAGGTGTTTGTTTTTTTGTTTTTTTTGTTGGTGTGGTTGTGTGGTTTTTGTGTTTTTATCTGTGTTTGGTTTGATTATTTGACAGTGGTTTTGTTTAGTTTTAGCGTGCAAAAATGAAAAAGGTTAATATTTTTTTGGTTTGGTGTTGTATTGCGAATTTTTACGGTGTGTTGAAAGAATATGTTAGGTTCAAATGGTAAGTTAATGTAGTGATGGGTGGTAAAGATGTTGTGTGAAAAGTTGTGGCTGATTTTTTGTTTTAGATGGTGGTGGTTGTGGTGTGTATTAATGGTTGGGTGAAATGTTTTGTGTTTTTGGTGAAGAGTTTAGAATTTGTTTTAAATATGTGGGTGCTGTTTATTTTAGTGTGTTAGTGGTTGATTTTTGGATTGGGTAATTTGTTAGTTTAAAAACGTTCAATAATTAATTGTAATGTTCATTAAAAACATAAAAAATAATAAGAATTAATGTTTGTACCGTATAAATTATGTGGGAAAACAGTAATGTTTATTGTGTTTGACCTTGTAAATGCGACAATCTATTTAGTTTGTCCACAAAATCATTTATCTACATAATAGTTATTGTTACCTTAGGGATGCATGTGGGTCAGTCAATGTTTAAGGAAACGACTAAGCTTGAAATAGTTAGTTTGATGGATAATATTGTGGATTTTACGTCTTATAGTCGTAACCCTGTAGTTAAAACATTATGGAAATGGCTTAAAATCAAAGACAGTGAGGGATATAGTCAAACTCATAGACAAATGCCGATTGCTGAGCATGGTTTTTCAATGTTAGTACGAGTTTTTGTTGATGAGAAATGTTATAGTATACTTTTTGATACTGGAGTGAGCGATGAGGGAATTATTGTTAATGCTCAACGTATGGGAGTTGATTTAGGTGAAGTTGATCTTGTGGTTCTTTCACATGGACATTATGATCATTTTGGTGGGTTACAGGCTGTTGTAAAGGTAATTAATAAACCAAATTTACCTGTTATTGTACATGAGAACATGTTTAGGCGACATGGAACTGATGGCCCTTATGGGGTTAGAGCGCATCCATTTTTTCCTACTTCTGAACAGTTAAGTCCAGCTAAATTTATTCCCACTAAGGAGCCGTGTTTAATTGCTGGGCAGTCTGTTCTTGTAACAGGTGAGATTCCACGTCGGACTAGTTTTGAGCGAGGATGTGGGTTGAATAGGGTTTTAAGAGATGGTGTTTGGGAATTTGACCGGTGGGTTTTAGATGATCGTGCTTTGGTGGTGAATCTTAAGGGGCGGGGTTTGGTGGTTATTTTGGGATGTGCACATGCTGGGTTAATAAATACTGTACGTTATGCTCAAGAAGTTACTGGTGTTAGTTCGGTTTATGGTGTTGTTGGTGGTTTTCATTTAGGCGGTTTGGAAAATGAAAAGTTACTTCCACAGACTATTGTAGAGTTAAAACAGATAAATCCTAAATTGATTATTCCATGTCATTGTACAGGTTGGCGTGCAAATTATGTATTGTCTGAATTGTTTCCTCAGGCGTATATACATAATAGTGTAGGAAATCTTTATCAACTAAATAATCTTGAAATTTAATGTTGATATATAATGTGAAGAGTTAAATAGTGTTTTTGATTAGCAAGTTATATAACATTAAATGTTTGAGGAAGCTTTATGGGTAAAGGTCCATTGTTTATTATTCCTTTTCGTTGCACCTTTGGGTGTGATAGTAACTGTGTTCATTGTATTTCTGCTGGAAAACAAGCATTAGTAGATGAAGTTGATACCGCAGGTGCTAAACATGTAATAGATCAAATTAGTGAGTTTGGTGCAACTTTTTTTGGGTTAACTGGAGGTGAACCGTTTCTACGTAAAGATCTTCCAGAAATTATTAGTTATGCTAAACATAAAGGATTAAGTGTTAGTATAATAACTGACGGTCATAAAATGGATAATGCTGCAGTTAAAATGTTAATAGATAATCAAGTACGTGTTTCTGTAAGCATAGATGGAACAGAAAAAATTAATGACACCATCAGAGGCAAAGGCGCATATAAAGCGGCTGTTTCAGCCATTAAAGTTTTTTCCAAAACAAACTTACTTGACTGTCTTGTGTGCACCTTTGCAAAAACAGAAAACAACACAACCAACGTTAACAAAAATGATATAGTTCATGTAATTGAACTTGCTCAAAAAAACAATGCCCGTTGGGCAGTTTTTCACGGTTTTGTCCCATTTAGTAAAGAAAGCCTTAAAGCAGATCCAACTCCCCAACAATACGAGTGGGCATGTAATACCCTCTATGATCTTATGCAAGAATACAAAGATCAACCAGAAATTAATGTTTACATCCCTTTCATGGCACGCGTTGCTAAACAACGAGGAATGCCAAATTTTGATGATTGGTACAACAATTTTTTCTTAGGCAAATGTTGGTTTGGTAAATTTCTAAGTATTGCAGAAAATGGTGAAATTATTCCTTGTAGCTATAATGATGTATATCGTGCAGGAAACATTAAAAATAAACCTCTTGAACATATCTGGAAAGACATGGAAAGTAATGAATTTTTTGCAAAAGCTCGCGATAAAAACAATCTTAGAGGTAAATGTGGTATATGTGAATATAAACACTTATGTGGAGGTTGTCGAACAGCAGCTCTATTTTATACCGATGATATACATGGTTCTGATCCACGATGTCCCTACATACCTAAAAATTTTAAATAAAAACATTTAAAACAATTTACAGTGTATTAAGTGTGTAAAACGCTGATGTGATAACTCAAATGGTTGATACTGTAACGGAACAAAAAGATGATGCTACGTTTGAAGAAGTTAAAACACAGGTTTTAAAATATATAGTAGAACATAAGAATGCTAAAACCAGTGACATTATTTTTAATTTAGATTTTGATCCTGAATTAATTATAGATGTATTAGACAGTTTAGAAAATGATGGTAAAGTTAAAAGTAGTGATATTCAATTAACTGGAAAATAAAAACAAAAAACCAGGTAACTGTCTCCAATAACAATCTTAAGTGGCATAGTTGAATATGATATCCTAATCATACACTCCTTACATGTGTCCATAGTAATTCTTAGTTAACCACTATACACTAAACCAACTAAGCAACTATTTAACATCCACCGTTTAAATAAAACCTTTTAAACTTGTATGTTTTTTCTGAAACATTACACTTATTTTTTTTAACCCTTTAACAAACATCTTACAAATTCATATATTTTTTACGTCATTACAAACTTTTTTTAATAAAGACCATTTTTTTAAAACAGTTTTAAACATTTTACAATCAACATTTATGTCATACATTAGATTTCCTTGGTATTTATGATAGTTGTGTTGTGTGCTTGTTTTGTGTAGAGAAGAGTTTAAACTATGTTTGGTAATTTAAATCGGTATGAAAAAGCCCGAGTTAAGTGATGTGGATTTTAAACAGGTAATTGGAGTAAAAAAAGAAACCTTTGAAGTCATGGTTGAAATTTTAACACTTGCCTACCAAGCTAAACATAAACGCCGAGGCAGACACGCCAAACTCTCCATACAAGATATGCTCTTAAATACTGGCGACAATACGTCACCCAACTAGAATTAAGCATAGAATTCCAAGTAGGTGAAGCCACAACCCATGATGTGATTGTATGGGTGGAGAATTCTTTAGCTAAAAGTAAAAAATTTAGTTTGTTGGCCGAGAGGCTCTTTTAAAACATCCAGAAATAGAAATTACATTAATTGATGCGACCAAGAATCCTATTAGACATCCAAAAAAATTGGTGTGCCTACTGGGGTAAAAAGTAGTGGCACACACTAAAAACACAGCTAATTGTTAATGCTAAAACATGTGAGATAATTTATACTGTTCATGTGAAGGTAGTGTGTATGTTAAATTTTATGAATTAGTATAGTGTTGGGAGTGGTTTTGGTGTGTGTTGAGGTTAATGTGGTAGTGTTATTGGGGAATTAGGTTGTGTAAGAATAGTTGTGTTTTTAAGAAGAGTCTAAAAGGGTGTGTTGTTTGTTGTGGGAAGTTTGGTGTTTTGTGTATACCGGGTTTTTAGTTGGCATCTTTGTAATTGTTGGGTGTTTGAGATTGTGGTTAATGGTATTGTAATTGTGGCGATGTTTGGGTTGTGAATGTTTTGATTTGTGGCTATTAATTTTGAAAACAGAAACTAATCATCTAGAGGTCTCTTGTTTGTTTTGGAGTGAACTTTGTTTTGAAGCCATGTGTCAGACTATGGTGTTGTGGTTAGAAAAAAAATAGCGGAAAGTACCGTTAACTTATTTTTAAAACTTGAGTTAATTACTATAACAGACATGTAGTAGTTTAAACCTGTTTAGTAATAGAATACTTCATTATTATGTATAGTAATTTTCTCTCCGTTAGAGGTTTCCTTATAATTGTGTGTATCAAGATTATCTAAAAACATTGTTGTTTGTGAATCAATCATATCAATAAGATGTATAATGTAAGCATAAACCGTTTTTGCTCTATCCCCATAAATGTGATGATGCCCCCTAATAATTGAAATCAAATGATAAAAAAACACTTCATCAAACAAATCAACAACAAAATCTTTAATACTATACAACATCTCACAACCATAATCTATATGGGAAACAAAACCGTTTTTAGCATAATCACCCATATAATACTCACGAATTTTACCAATATCATGACAAATAACTCCAACGTAAATAAGCTCACTATAAGGTAAAAGCCGTTTATCATTATCAACCACTGTTTTTGCTAAACGCAACATTTTAATGGTATGACCTGCAAGACCACCTGGACAAGCATCATGCATCTTATTTGCAGCAAACTCTGTAAAAAAACGTTCTTTTAACTCACCCTCAACAAGTTTATCTACTAACTGTCTAACCCGTGGATTAACATGTTCCAAAAACTCGTAAAAATCACTATCAAGCTGCTTCTTATTATATCCAAACAAAAAATCTGTAGCTTTATAACCATAAACATCCGCTTTAACAGACTTGAACACAATTGAAGGCATATCTTGCCAAACATCAACTACACCTAAAACAGTCAAAATCTTACTTGCTGCAAATGCCTCACGAAACGCTTCAACATTTTCACTCCACACCGTAAAACCAATAACTAATTTTTGATCTCGAACACAACCCCTGACAAAAAGTTCACCATTTTTTGAGGTTTTATAAACAAAAGAGCTAACATAAACACTACCTTCTACCTTTTCACCTTTTGTTTTATCTATCACTGATTTTATATCTACTTTCATACATAACAACCATTTATTAATTGACTGTCCATTGTAGCCAAAATAATGAACTCTTTAAACTATAAAGTGTTTTTGAAACTCACACATTTATCTTGACAATTTTTTTAGACAAACCCATGTTTAACCTTACAGTACAAACATACCGTAACTATAAACATGTTACACAAACTCATCAGCACAACAAATAAAATATTTTCTTTGAATTTAGTAAACTGTTACATAGTTCTCTATGTGATAAAGATGTTTCTTTTTCTATAAACCAAAACATTTAAAGAACGCTTTTGTGGGTTAAACTTAGAAATAAGCTTGTTGGGCGGGTAGATCAGTCTGGCATGATCGCCACGTTGGCATCGTGGAGGTCGCGGGTTCAAATCCCGCCTCGTCCACCAAACAACTTTGCATATCAAGGCGTGATTTACGCCGTATGTTGATTAGGGTGTTAATTTATAATTGTTTTTGTTTTGTTATTTTTTTGTAGGTGTGTATTTTGGGTTTTGGCAGGTTTGTGTTGGTGTTTTTTGGTTGTGTCATTTGGTATTTTATCATTAACCACTATATAATCAAATCTATATTAGGACACTGCCAATATTGGACGTTAAAGTTGACAGTACACAGGACAAAAATGTTCTTTGTTGACAGCTAAAAAAAGTGTCAGGTTTATTTATCGATACTTGCTAACTTGGTGTTTTTAGGTTAAACCGTGTCACAGTTAGTTGAGGTTGCTAAGTCGTTTAATTAACTCAGAGTAACATAGTTTTTTCTTTTCTGTGCTAAGTGTGAAGAGTACTTTTGTTGTCATTTCCGTTGAAATAGTGAATATGTAATTTAATTTTATAACGCTGTCTTTTATAGCACCTTCCTCTTTGTTGAGAGGTATTCCTTTCATTTTGAGGTTGCTAGTTATGCCCGCTACTATTATGTTGTCGTGTTCTTCAAAGAGAACTACTGCAGGTCTAATTTTTACCTCGTTGGTATCGGTGAATTGTACCATTGCTAAAATTACATCCCAGGTTTAGGCATTTTCCCAAGCCTCATCCTCGTCATTATCCCAGAGCTCTTTCATCTTTGTCTGCTGAATAGTGTGAAGAAATGCATCATATTGTTTTCGCGTTTTAGTTTCTTTGGCTGTTTTTATCAAATTTAGAATTGTTTCATTATATGTTTCTCGGGGGTATTTGCGAATGTTTTCTAGTTCTTTGACTACGGCTCTTGTAAGTTGTATGGTGGTAAAATTTTCATCACTCATACATAATCAACTATAGTTAATTATTATAAACTTGTAACATTTTAAAGTTATTCGTCAAATTTACTTTTTAATTGCACATATCCTTGTTGTTTTAATTGCAATATAGAGCATTCTGGTACGTCACTATCAACCACAAGATTTGCTCCAACCCAACTATCTGTACCAATTTTTACACCAGGCATAAATGAAACATTTATCCCTGTTTTCACATTATCAGCAAAAACTACGCCAAGCTTACGTTTACCAGTATCTACCTTTTTATCTTTCACAGTCATTTTAATACTGTCACAATCAAATCGCAAATTTGCTGTTATAGTACCAGCACCAAAATTACAATTTTCACCAATTATACTATCACCTACATATGAAAGATGCCCTACGTGAGTATTATCCATTATGAGACTATTTTTGATTTCAACAGCATTTCCTACACGAGTTTTTTTGCCAAGACAAGTTCCTGAACGTATAAAACAGTTAGGACCAACATCCGCTCCTTCATCAATAAAAACTGGACCCTCAATATATACACCTGAACGAATTCTCGCTGTTTTTGCTACGTGAACTCGTCCAAAAAGATGCACACCTTGTTCTACAACACCCAAAACTTGAAGATCCATATGATTAAGCACCCAAATATTTGCATCAAGCAAATCCCACGGTCTACCCACATCAAACCAAGCCTTTTTATCAAGCTCTAAAACCTTCACAGTTTTACCCTCTGAAGCTAACATAGTTAAAGCATCTGTTAATTCCCACTCACCACGCACAGACTTTTTAACCTGCCCAAGCTTTTCAAAAACAGTTTTTGAAAACACATAAACCCCAGCATTTACCAAATTTGATGGAACATCCCCAGACTGAGGTTTTTCTATAATACTTTTGAACTCTTTATCATCTGTCAACTCTATTATACCATAATTTTTAGGCTCATCAACCGCTACAGCTGCTATAACCGCTTGAGGTTTAAATGTTTCATACATATCAACTGCTTGCTTTACAGTATTTTGTGCAAACAACAAATCCCCATAAATTAACACAAACTCATCTTCCACAAACGATTCAGCCACCATAGTTGCATTACCTGTACCCCCAAGCATTTTTTGTTCAACATAACTGATTTTTAAACCCTGACTTGACCCATCACCAAAATAATCTTTAATCTTCTCACCCATATAATGGGTAACAATTACAACATCCGTAATACCCGCAGTTTTTACTGCATCAAGACAAAACTGTAAAATAGGTTTCCCAGCTATTTTTATTAAGTGTTTAGGCCGTGTAGATGTTAAAGGCTGAAGTCTTTGACCTTCTCCTGCAGCTAACAAAACAGCTTTCATTTTAATGAACCTTCAATTTGTTTAGTTACTAAAACAGTTGCTTTATGCATTAATTCTTTTGCAGCATTACCTGTTTTACCTTCGGCAGTTATACGAATAAATGGTTCTGTACCAGACGCACGAATCAAAAACCACCCGTCTTCAAAAGCTAATCGTATACCATCGATAGTTGAAAAATCTGTATACTCACAAAATTCACTCTTTATTATTCCTACAATAAGTGTGACTACATCTGTTTTTATTTCATTAGGGCATTTAATATTTTCTCGCAACGTTACATACTTTGGTACTTCCCCTACAAATTCATCAACTGTTTTTCCCTCAGCTTCCAATGCCTCCAAAAAAAGTGCTGCCGACAAAAGTCCATCTGGGCAATAATGTTGCAGTGGATGTACCCAAGCTCCACATGGTTCCCCGCCAAAAACAGCTCCTTCACATTTTATTGCCTCAGAAATGTAAACATCACCTACTCTTGTGCGTATAACTCTGCCCTCAAAAAATCCAGCCATTGTCTCAATACACATAGATGCTTCAACATTTGTCACAATTACACCTCCACCTGCCTGTTTTAAAGCGTAAGCACTATATGCTGCTAATGAGCGGTCAAAATCAACAAATCTGCCATTTTCATCCACAAATGCTACCCTATCAGCGTCACCATCAAAGGCAATGCCAATATCTGCACCAAGTGCACAAACAGTTCTATACAGGTTTTTAAGTGATTCAGCTGTCGGTTCACTTGGTCTATCTGGAAAATGTCCATCGGGTTGAGCGTTTAATGCTGTTACTTTACAACCAAGTGATTTGAGTAATTGTGGTGCGAATTGATATGCTGCACCGCAACCTGGATCAATAACTATGTGCCATTTTTTATGTAATACCGCGGCTTTTTTAACCATTTCAAGGTACGATGGGTATGCGTCGTAGTGGCTAGTTTTGCCTAAACAGTTCCAATCTGCTAAGGCGTATTGTTTTTCTGTAATAATTTTTTCTACAATTGTTTGGTCTATGTCTGCGTAAGATAGGGTTTGGGAGTTAAAAATTTTTATGCCGTTGTATTGAGGTGGGTTATGTGAAGCTGTTATCATAAAGCCTACATCAGCTCCTAAAATACGGGTTGTGTATGCTAAGACAGGTGTGGGGACTATGTTTAATATTTTAGTGTTTACTCCGCATGAAAGTAGGCTTGAGATTAATGCGTTTTGTATCATGTTGCCTGAAACTCTTGTGTCACATGCTATTGTGGCTTGTTTAGCTTTAGCGTATGTTGCAACGGCTGAACCGACGTTGCATGCTAAAGTGGGTGTTAGTTCGTTGTTAATTAGACCGCGTACACCTGAACTTCCAAACAATTTGCCCATTGTATCCAACCTAATTATAGTAGGGTGTTATTACATTAAAAACTTGCCCTACAGGCTATGGGAAACGTGTAAAAACTTGTTTGTGGTTAAATATTAAATGGTAAATAAATTTTGTGTTGGGTATCTGCTAAAACAGCGGTGTGTTGTAAAATAGTTTGTTATGAATGTGGTGGTTATTTGGTGAGTTGGGTAGTGTGGTTGTGGTGTTAAATTTTTTTTGTTGGTTTGTTTGAGGGGTGGTGTTTGTGGTGTTTTGTTGTTTTGGGTATTTGAAATGTGTGTTGTGTGGTGAATTTGGAAGGGTGGTTTGTTGGTGGATGTTAAGTTTTTGTGGTGGTGTGTGGGTGTGAATGTGGCTGGGTATGAAACAACAATCAAACATGTATACATATATGGAGTGAGCAGCCACATTCACGTGGCATAAATACGTGTGTATAAATAAAAACTTAACTATACATTATTGTGTTGTTATGATTTATACTTTCAATTATGATACGTAACAACAGTACCCCAAAAGTACGTGCAGGGTTTGCTTTGAATGTGCCATTTTAGTTTGCGCTTTTTTTTGTTAGCTTTTTAAATTGGGTTTTGAGATGTTTTCTTTTGAAAAATTTCTTGTAGTGCTGTTGTTTCTTTTATTGTCTCAAAAACCATGCACGTTAAAGTTTTTTGCAGTCCAATAATATGTCTTAATTTATCTACAACAAATTTACCTGTAGCATTAATGTTTTCAGTTCTGATTTTAATCAGCAAATCCCAATCACCTGTTATTATGTGAACTTCTTGCACTTCTGGCAGTTGAGCTATTTCTTTTGCAATGTCCCGTTGAGTAATTATGGGTGATCCATCGGTTTTGTCACTATAAAAAACAGATGCAAAAATAAACGCGGTGGTTGTTAGATTTAGTTTTTCAGCAGATAATATAGCACGGTACTGCTTTATTATACCTAATTCTTCCATGCGTTTTATCTTTGCAAATACTGTAGTTATTGGCGTGTTAATTTTTTTGGCTATTTGATTGGCGGTTAGTTTACTGTTTTCCTGTATTAACAACAGTATTGTCAAGTCTTTATCGTCAAGTTTAATGCTCATATGTAAATATTACAAGTTTCCAGCATATAAACATGTATTTATTGTAAATTAGACAAGTTTTTTATAAAAAATTTATTATACTTGTAACAACATTACATGTTTAACAGATAAAGTGAATGATATGATTCTGCAAGATAACCAAACAATTAAACCACCAAAATCACTAGACCAACTCACAATACAAGAAATTGAAAAAAAAGCTATCATAGGCAGAATACTAACCTACACTTTAGAAAGTTTAACATCAACATATGTAAAACAAGACTTCCAATGGCTCCTACCAGTCGTCCTAAGTCAGAGCACAGATCCACTTTGGCCAGACCCAAACTCATCAATCGAAAAAAGAATCGAATTAGACATTTACGGAAAACCTGTGCGCACAATGACAAGCATGATTGTCCACAAAATAATCGGAGCCTCAACAGTATACCCAAAACTATTCACACTTGCACCAAATATTCGCATTGAAAAAGCAGAACGCGGCAAAACTGGAAAACACATTTATGAATTCACCCAACTAGACTTTGAAGCTCAAGGAGCAACCTCAAAAGATGTTTTCACACTAGTTGAAACAGCACTCTGCACTTTAATCAAAGATCTAAAACAAGATCTAAAACAAGAACTACAACAAATCAACCGCTTTGATGCTCTACCCACTTTAAACACACCGTTTAAAATTTTTGACAGTAAAGACCTAGAAAATAAATACGGTACAACATGGGAAGACACTATCACAAAAGAAATCACACAACCTATTTGGATTACAAACATTCCCCGCGAATTCTACGATTTTGAAGATTTCGCAACAGGCAAATGGGACAATTACGATTTATTCATGCCACAATTCGGAGAAGTCCTTTCAGGATCCAAACGTGAATACGAATACAACAAAATCATCCATAAAATGGAACAACATGAAGTACGAAAAGAAAACTATTCACTACTCATCCAAATGGCCAAAGAAAACCGTATAAAACCAACAGCAGGTGCAGGCATAGGCATCGAACGTATAGTTGGATATATCACAGGCGTAAAACACATCGCTGAATGCCAACCCTACCCAAGAGTGCCTGGAATAGTACATCAATTATAAATTCAACATATCTTGATCATTAAAGAAATACGTTATACAAGGATGCATAACGGACAAAACCAGATAAATACACTATAGCCCAGAGTATAGCATCAACGTAACCCTTTAATGCAATAAAAAATAACATAAAATACAAGTCTGAGGTAAAAATATGAATCCATATCTAGAAGTACTTCAACCTAAATTATCCACTAAAGATTTTGAAAAATTATCAGCAATAGATAATCCAAATGTCCATGAATTCATAGCAAAAACTAGTGACATGTGTCACCCAGAAAAAATTTTCATCTGCAGCGATGCAGCCGAAGATATTGCATATGTGAGAAAACAAGCAGTAACATATGGCGAAGAACAAGCCACACTTACACTTGAAGGACACACAGTACATTTTGATGGTGAAAAAGACCAAGGACGAGACCGACAAAACACAAAATATCTTGTGCCTAAAGGCGTCTTTTTAAGCAAAGCACTCAACCAAATGGACCGACAAGAGGGTTTAACAGAAGTTCGAAAAAAACTAAGTGGCTTAATGTCAGGCAGAACAATGATTGTTCGTTTCATATCATTAGGACCACGCGATTCAGTTTTCACCATTTTAGGTGTACAATGCACTGACTCATGGTATGTTGCCCACTCAGAAGACTTACTCTACAGAGTTGGTTATGACCAATTTGTAAAAGCCGGACCAAAAAGCGACTTTCTCAAAGTTATACATTCAGCAGGCAAATTAACAGAAGAAATGGTAAGTGCCGAACCTGACAAAAAACATATTTACATTGACCACATGGACAACACCATTTATAGTGTAAACACTCAATATGCAGGCAATAGTGTAGGCTTTAAAAAATTAGCATTCCGTCTTGCAATACGCAAAGCAAGTAGTGAAGGTTGGTTAGCAGAACACATGCTACTAATGGGTGTTCACGGACCAAACAAACGTAAAACCTATTTTGCTGGAGCTTTCCCAAGTGCATGCGGAAAAACTTCAACAGCAATGTTGCCTGGTGAAACTATATTAGGTGATGACATTGCATACATACGCGAAATAGATAGCGTTGCTAGGGCAGTTAACGTTGAAAGTGGCATTTTTGGTATAATACAGGATGTAAACGAAAAAGATGACTCTTTAATTTGGAAAGTTCTAACAACCCCTGGTGAAGTTGTATTTTCTAATATTTTAGTCAAAGATGGTAAACCATATTGGTTAGGTATGGGTAAAGAATTACCTAAAGAAGGTTTAAACTATACAGGTCAATGGTTTGAAGGTAAAAAAGATGAAGCCGGTGTTGAAATATCTGCAGCGCATAAAAACGCGCGTTATGCAGTAGCTTTACCTGCATTAGAAAATGTTGATTCTGAGCTTAATAATCCAAATGGTGTAGAGTTAGGTGGTATAATGTATGGTGGACGCGATGCGAAAGCCTATGTGCCTGTTCAACAAAGTTATAGTTGGGAGCATGGTATTGTTGCGTATGGTGCATCGTTGGAAACGGAAACAACATTTGCAACAATAGGTAAGGAAGGTATTCCGGAAATTAATATGATGAGTATTCAGGATTTTATTTCAATACCTCTTGGTAAGAATGTTAGTAATAATTTGGAATTTGGGCGTAAACTCAAAAAGCAGCCAATAGTTTTTGGTGTAAACTATTTTCTGCGTGGGGTTGTAGATGGTAAGTATCTTAATAGTTCACGTGATAAGCATGTTTGGGTTAAGTGGATGGAGCGAAGGGTTCATAATGAAGTTGATGCGATTAAAACTCCAACAGGGTTAATTCCTAGGTATGAGGATTTAAAGTTGCTTTTTAAAG
The DNA here is from genome assembly GCA_009776805.1 of Candidatus Bathycorpusculum grumuli. Taxonomy (GTDB): domain Archaea; phylum Thermoproteota; class Bathyarchaeia; order Bathyarchaeales; family Bathycorpusculaceae; genus Bathycorpusculum; species Bathycorpusculum grumuli. The sequence continues at coordinate 36,393 of WRNB01000008.1, forward strand.
AGGTTTTAAATAAGGATTATGCAAAAGAAGACTATATTAAGCAATTTACGATTCGTATACCGGAGAACTTGTCTAAGATTGAGCGTGTTTCTAAATTTTATCAAGAAAATGTTACTGATATACCGTTGGAAATGTTTGGGCAGCTTTACATGCAGCGTGATCGATTATTATCGGCGCAACAAAAGTATGGTGACTATATCTCGCCTGAAAAATTTGAATAAATTGTATAGGGAAATTTTATTTTTCCCATAAATATTTTTTTATGTTAGGTATATGTTTGTTGGGGGTTGTGGGTTTGATTTTTGTTTATTTTAGTTGTGTATTTGGTGTTTGTAAAGAAAATGCTTAATTTTAACAGTTGATATTGTGTGTGTGATTGTTATGCATGTTGAAATGTTTCCGACGGGTAGGCTTCAAACTAATTGTTATGTTGTAAGTTGTGTTGAGACAAAGGAGGCTGTGATTATTGATCCTGGGATGGATTTTGAAGTTGAAGCTCAACCGGTTTTTAAATATGTTGATGAAGAAAAGCTTAAAATAAAATTTATTGTTAATACGCATGGTCATCAGGATCATATAAATAGTGATATTTTGATGCAAAAAAAGTATTCTGTGCCTATTTGTATTCATGAGCAGGATGCTTATTTTATAGAATGTTTGGGGCCTCGTAGTGTTGTTGATGTGTTGCTTAAAGATGGTGGTAGTGTTGTGTTTGGGAATGTGTGTTTAAAAGTTATGCATGCGCCTGGGCATTCGAGGGGTGGTATTTGTCTTGTTGGTGATGGGGTTATGTTTTCAGGGGATACGTTGTTTGCAGAGTGTATAGGTCGTACAGATTTTGTTGAAAGTTCGCCAAAGGATATGGTTGTGACTTTGCGGAAAATAGTGGGTTTGCCGGATGGGTTGCTTGTTTATCCGGGGCATGATGAAGTTACTGTGTTGGGTAAGGAAAAGTTGGTGAATCCGTTTTTGGTGAATTTGAAATTGTAAGTGTTTGTTGTTGTGGTGTGTTAGTGTTGTGTTTGTTCGTGTTGTTTGTTTTTTGTTTTGTATGATATGAATGCAATGGTCATGAGTAGTATGCCGATTCCTGTTGTTGTTGTTGATATTGTTTGGTATGGTAGTGTCATCATTATTGAATCGCCTGTCTCAATATTTGCTGTATCAGATGTTGGAATTTGATTATCATGCAAAGAATACAATACAGTACTCAACACAAAAAGTATCAATGTAACAACTATCAAACATATTTCCTTTTTAAATTTCAACTTTCTCCCTCAAAATATACAACACTTTTTTTTAACACCCCACCATATATAACAGGCAACCTCCGAAAACCTCTTAACTAGCATGTACATTATAGGTAACAAAGACAAAGCAGGGAAACTACATGGGCCAACAACACTTATTTGGAACACAAAC
>WRNB01000009.1 GCA_009776805.1 Candidatus Bathycorpusculum grumuli
GGATCTAAAGGATAACAACCATCATTTTGCAATGCGAAGCGTATGGTTTGACAGTAATCATAGATGAGTGTGCTTTGTTTGTCTTCTTCTTTTTTGTTTGCAGCTTTTTGTTCAACTGGTTTTATTCCACGAACTTTTTTCTTCAAATCCACCTTTAAAGCCCGATCTAAATCAGCAACAGGCTTAGCAATGTTTCGTAGGAAGTGGAAGTGGCAGAGTTGGTGGGGTACACCGGGAAATTCTTGCTTAACAGCTAAACGGATACTTCTTTGACCATCACTAATCACTGCTTTCACAGGTATGCCTAAGTTTTTTATTTCTTTTAGTAGTGTGGCAATGTTGTCTTTATCTGCAGTATCTAGGTTTTTTGCTAAGAGTGTTGTTTTTGTTATTTGGTCTTTTAGTATCCATAGGGTTTGGTTGCCCTTTTCAGGTTAAACACCATTATGGCGAGATTTATGCCTCCGTTTGCACGGATTTTGGTTAGTTGGTGGTGGTTTTGTTTTATGTCTGCTTTGACTAGTGCTAGGTAGGCTTGGGTTAGGAGATTTATTTCTGAACGACTTATCTGCAAGTGTTGATGTTGGTTTGTTAGGGTTTGTTTGATTTGGTCTATAGTTTGGTGGTTTTGGTAGTATAGTTGGCCTATTTTTGTTATGACATCTATGCCGTATTGGTAGTATTTGATGCTGAGCATTTCTGCTTCTGTTGAGTGGTAGGTTTCTTTTGTGTTTTTGCAGTTTTTGTTTGTGCATTTGTAGGCGTAGCTTGTTACGTGTAGGGTTTGTTTTAGTGCGGTAGATGTTTTTGTGCCATGCTATGTGGCTTTTTTTGAGTGGTTGGTTGCAGTGTGGGCATAGGTTTATTTCTGGCTTAAAACATAGTTGTTTTGCTTTGCTGTAGTTTTTGTGTTTTTTCACAGATTCTCAAAACTATAGCAAGTATAAAAATCTACTGAATTGTCTTAACTTAGTAAGCTTGTGCGCAGGTTATGGACGATGGTTTTTTTAGGAATTACGCCATCGCAGACATCAACCACAAGGGTTGAGTCTCGCACCCCACGAATTGCTTGATTGATGGTTGGTGTTTGGTGGTGTTTGGGAAAGGTTAAATAGTGTTGGTTTTGTTGTGTTGTGTTGTTGGTTTCAGATATATAATGGGTCGCCATAAGATATCAATAGCAGATTTTCATGAGAGTAACTTTTGATCGTCTAAAAATGCGAACAAATAATCAAAAAACACCCGTTAAAATCACAAAACACAATAAGGACTAAGGTCTATTAAATTTTTATGCAAGCAGAAATTGGAATAATAGGCGGAACGGGTCTTGATGACCCAAAACTTTTCAACAACATAAAAGAAGTTACAATAAATACCCCATATGGAAAACCTTCAGACGTAATCACAATCGGTGAATTATGTGGGAAAACAGTAGCATTTCTTCCAAGGCATGGCAAAAAGCACACAATCAGACCAACTGACATACCCGTACGAGCAAACATTTATGCCCTAAAACAGTTAGGTGTCAAACGTATACTCGCACCATCAACTGTTGGTTCATTGCGTGAAGAATATGCCCCTGGAGACATAGTTTTTGTAGACCAATTCATTGATCGAACAACAAAACGTGAACAATCTTTTTACACTAAAACAGAAGGTAAAGTATGTCACATTGGCATCGCAGAACCCATGTGTCCTGAACTAAGAAAAATAGCTATTAATATCACCAGAAATTTGAACATAAAAATGCATGAAATAGGAACATATGTTTGCATTGAAGGCCCACGTTTTAGCACTAAAGCAGAATCTAAAATGTACCGTAGTTGGAATGCAGACATAGTTGGTATGACACTTGTTCCTGAATGTGTTTTGGCCCGAGAAGCAGAACTTTGTTTTACATCTATTTCAACTGTTACTGATTATGATGTATGGAAAGAACACCCAGTATGTATCGACGATATCGTCACAGTTATGCGTGAAAATATCGAGAACGTTAAAAAAATTATTGCAGAAACAATCAAAGTCATTCCAACACAACAAACCTGTAACTGTAAAAATGCTCTTGAAGGTGCATTTGCATAAATCATTGTGAGGAAATAAAATGAGTAAAAATGATGCAAAACAAAAAAATGATTTAAAAGACAAGCTTAGAAGTACAAATTTTAAAGGTGTGTGTTTTTGGGACATTACGCCAATTCTTAAAGACCCAACATATTTTAGGCAAGTAATTCAGCAACTTGCAGAATATTTTAAAACTAAAAAAATTGATGTTATTGTTTCAAGTGAAGCCAGAGGTTTTATTATCGGTGCACCACTTGCATATGAATTAGGTGTTGGGTTTGTACCTATTCGTAAAAAAGGAAAACTTCCATTTGATTGTATAAACTTAACTTATGAAAAAGAGTATGAAACAGATACAATTCAAATCCAGGAAGATGCGATTAGTAAGGGTCAAAACGTGTTGTTAATTGATGACTTGTTAGCAACTGGAGGAACAATTAAAGCAAATATTAATCTTGTTGAAAAACTTGGAGGTAATATTGTTGGTTTGGGTTTCCTTATTGAATTAGAGTACCTTGATGGTAGAAAATTTATTGGAAATGAATTTGATGTGTTTTCTTTAATACAGTTATAAACAGTTTAATTAAAAAAAATGTGTTAAAGTTTAATTGTCTTCTTTATGAGGACAATTTAACTAAACTTTTTTAGGTATTTGCAATATTGTTTGTTTGATGTTATAAACTAGGATATTTTGCTTGCAGTATTTAATCTGAGCCATTTGTTTTAGACTCAGTAATGTCTGCAGGCACAATGTCATCATCAGTTAATAATGAATCGCTCATTCTTTGGCAGATTATATTAAGTGAATTTTCGGCAATTGCAAGTATGTTTTGTCCCTCTTCAGTTAGGCAATAGATTTTTCTTGGACGATCATTTTCCATATTCCAGTCGCTGGTTATGTATTTTTTCTTTTCCAATGTTGCCAAAAGGGGATAAACAGTACTTGGGCCAAAATAGACATCAAATATCTTTCGTATTTTTGTTATTACTTCATATCCGTGCATTGATTTTACACTTAGAAATTGAAGTATTATAACGTCTAACAATTTTTTTGCAAGTTTTATTTGTATTTCTTTTTTTACGTCAACACTTTTTTGTACCGTCATTTACTATTCGCTCGGCTTATTAAATTGATTTAGTTATGCATTACATAATTTATAAGAGTTAATACATATATAAGTAATACTCAAGCATAAAAAATTGTATAAAAAAATAGGTTTAATCATATTTAATACCTTAAAACCACGTTATAATGCTCAATAAGTAACTTAAAGTAATACTGTACAACAAATATAAACAAAAAAATGCGTACTATTTGTGTTAAATTTTTATCAGAAAAATGAAAAACTATGGTTTAACCCTGAAAACAATAACAAATACGTGGGATATTACTAAAAATCAAGTATTACTCACCAGTAGAACGAATCAATACATAAGCAACACAAAATCAACATTTTTTTTATTTTTCAATTATATTGGTTGAATCTATTACCTCTTAACATCTAAAACCAGTATGTAGTATTATTTGAATTTTATAAGTTTTAGATGTTAATATGTACTGCTTGAGTTGCAATCATGTTTTAGAGGATGTTATGTTGCACCGTATTGTTTTTATTTGTCCTGGTTTGATGTTGTATGAATTCTATGTCTGATTATAAGGAATTGAAAAAACCTCTTCTCACCAAGAAGGATGAGGAGTACGAGATGCTCCTTGAAGTTGCAGAGGATTACATTAAACAAAAAGTGGATAAAGCCTTAGAAAAGAGCGGTACTGCTGTTGAGGTAGTTATTCGTGAGCATCTAATCAGCAGAGGTTTTAATGTAACTTTAAATCCTAATCAAAAATTAGAGGGGTCAGAAATTAAGAGTAGCATGTTTTTGCTTGAACCAATTGCAAACCCCAGCCAAAAAGAATATACTGCAAATGAGGTAAAAATGGTTGTACAAATTTTAAACCACACTGATTCTGAGTCTTTAAATAAAATTAAGGCTCAGTTTGATGGACTTAAAGAATTTGGAAAGTATTTACAGTTCGCAGTAGTTATTCTTTCTGAAAAAATTGGGTATACACATGAAATTACAACTGATAAACTTGGAGACAAAGCTTATCGTGCTTTTACATTGATTTATAGAAAAACACATCCAAAAGTTGGTGGTTTATATAATGAAGCTGCAGTTAATGAAATGTTTAAAAAGAAAGAATTAAAGAAAACTGGTGATTGGGAAGCATTTATAGCAACTATAAAAGCGGCTTAAATTTTAAGTTATTCTAACCAATTTCTTGAATTTACTAATGTTTTACCGGCAAACTTGATTTTTAGTGCGTCTTCGTAAGGACATATTTCGACACAACGGGCACAAAGTATACATTTTGATTCAGTTACATCACCGCCTTTTTTTGTATACACGTCTGTTGCTTGAGTTGGACAAGCTCGTTTACATACACCACATCTAGTGCATTTTTGGTTATCTTTCTCAAGCTTAGTAAGAGCTATTTGCTTGAACGGAGTAAAAGTACTAAACAATCCTGTTAAAGCACCAAGTGGACAGATACGACACCAAACTCGCCGATATACCAATGAGAGAATAATCACAATTGTTAAAACAATTAAATTTATACTGGAAATGTATCCACCAATTATACCGAAAGGCCCATATACAATTTTAGAAATATAACTATAGTTCATAGTACCAATGCCTGATTGAACAAGTGAACATAAAGGTCGCATTGGACATACAAGACAAAAAGGTTCGTTAATGTAACTTACAATACCAGCTTCAGTTCCACCTGGACCAGCTGCTACTGTACCTGGAATTATTTCTGTACCAAAAATATAGTAAGCTCCAAAAATGACACTTAAAATTAAAAAAACTGCAATAATTATGTATCGAGATTGGCTGAGTTTTTTGTTTGTAGATTCTGAAAAAGTACGATGCTTCAATTTAGATACTTTACGAACACGTGTAAGCACATCTTGAAATAACCCAAAGGGACAAAGCCAACCACAATAAGACCTGCCAAAAACTAGTGCTGCCACAACTAATGATCCAACAACAATACCCAATTTCTCCAATCCAAGGGTAGAATAAGTAACATCATAGCCCCTGGGGTAATTCCAAAAAGGAAAAATGTATGCTTGAAGTTGCCAAATAGGACAGGTAACTGTTCGACCATTTGGGTAATAACATGCAAGAACAGGAAATGGTATACCATCAGGCATTTGATTACCTAAAAAGTCTGCACCAATTAAACGATCACGAGGAGAAACACCAAGAGGTGCCCAACGAGGCTGACCAAACGGGCCGACAATCAAACCCATGAAAATAACAATTACCGCAAGAATTTGAACATAAAAACGTAAATTACTAATTTTTTTGGTTTTATCTTTTGAAAGCTTAATAATTAAAGCAATACCTACAAATGCTGCTAAAAAATAAAGTGGTAAAACTAAACTTATTGGTACTTCCCAGACCACATAGATAACCTCGGTTTAGTTTTAATTTTAATAATCACAGCACATGTAACTGTGACAACAACTGCAACACCAGTTAAAATAATTATTGAATGCTGCATATAAAATGGACGATTATCCACTTGATAACCATAATTATAATGCACCACAGTTAAAGTGCCTACAATACCGTCAATAACTACAGTATTATCAGTTAATAACTGCCAATCTCTACCTGCAGCAAAAAATTCGCTATTCTGATTAATTACATACCACTCACTAGAATGAGATGTCCTAGATAAATTAAGACCCAAATTCATTATCTGTTCCCCAACACCATCAACAGAATAACTCAAAGCATTTGAACGAAAAGAACGAATACTTACATTACAATCTTTAGCCGAAAACCTCAAAGTACCACTATAACGAGACCCACTAAGAGACAAATCACTAAAAACCCATGTATCCTTTTCCAACACGGCCTCAGCATATGTACCATTAACTGAAAATCCAATTATACCATTAACAGCAGGAATCTCAAAAATATCTTCAGACGAAAAATGTGTAACATCCTGCTGAGCCTCAATAGTTCCCAAACTAAGAAAAGATAAAACCACCAATAAAACAACTAACAATAATACACAAGTTTTATTGTGAACTATCAAAGCATCTACCAAAACAATGTAACAACTCATTCAGTTATAAATATTACCAATCCATTTACAATAAGAACCCTTTTCAAACAAAAAAACAAACAGTTAATAATAAATCTAACATTAAAACAGCAACATCACTTAGAACTTTAATTCAACCCGTTTATGTTAACAATACCATAAATATAATATTGTAAAGATTATCTTTCAATACAAATTTAGTTGATGTACAATGGTTGAAGAGTATGTTACAGATTTTCCAAGTGAACTAATCAAAGAAGGTAAAGTTGAAGTTTTAGTACCTAAATTGTCTGCTTTTGGTGTTATACCATCAGATTATGCTCCATCAAGGGCACCAGTTTTTTATAATCCAATTATGGAATTTAATAGAGATTTATCAGTTTTAGCGTTTAAAACATATCAACATTTGGTAAATCATGAAATTAGTATTTGTGAACCTTTAACCAGTCAAGGTATTCGTGGAATTCGTTATGCCACTGAAATCGAAAACGTTACCCACATATTGCTTAGTGACATAAACCATCAAGCACATAAACTTGCACAACACAACATAAACCACAATAATTTACAAGATAAAATTAGTCTTGAACATAAAGACGCAAATAACGTATTAAGCAATAACGCATCACCTAAAAAACGTTTTGACATAATTGATATTGACCCTTTTGGAACCCCTGTACCCTACTTGGACTCAGCATTTAGAGCCCTTAAAAATAATGGATTAATTGCAACAACCGCAACAGATTTAGCACCACTTTGTGGTGTTCACACAAAAGCATGCATCAGAAAATATGGCGGTAAACCAATGCGTACAGAATATTGCCACGAATTAGCAGTCAGAATATTAGCAGGCTGCATGGCACAAATGGCAGCAAAACATAATATCGGCATTAAAATTCTCTTCAGCCACAGTAGTGACCATTATATTCGAATTTACGCACAAATCAGTTATGGATGTCAAAAAGCCGATGAAAGCCTAAAAAACACTGGATACATTTTACACTGCTTTAACTGCCTATACCGAAAAACCACCACAGATCCCTTTAGTAACCTAATTTGCCCTGAATGCGGCACAAAAATGGACCATGCAGGACCATTATGGATAGACAAAATAAATGATGAAACATACATCAACCAACTTCTTGTCGAAAATCAGCTAAACACATTTAAAACCAGCCACAAAATCACCAAACTTTTAACAACCATCAAAACTGAAACAAACGCAATAATAACCTATTACGTACTTGATCAAGTAGGCAAAAAACTTGGTTTACCTGCAATATCAACACAATCCTTCATAACAACCCTACAAAATGCTGGCTATCACGCAGTACAAACACATTTCAATCCGCGCGGCATAAAAACCAACGCAACAGCCAATACAATACACGAAACATTCAAAAAAATAGCAGACCAAAATAGTTAAGAACCAACAAATAACAAAAGTTTAAAGAGCAAAAAAAACTTTCTAACCAACAAGTGAAATATAATGAATGATAAAGTTGCAGTTATCGGCGCAGGCATGATGGGAAGTGCCATAATTAAAAGTCTCATTAATAGTGGCTATAAAGGACAAATTACTGCTGTTGATATCCAAACCCAAAAATTAAAAGAAATCGAAAAAACAGGGATTAAAACATGCTCAAACAATATTAAAGCAGCAAAAGATGCCGACATTATTTTTATTATCGTTAAACCAGGGGATGTAGAAAAAGTTTTAAAAGAAACAAGACAAGAAACAAAAGGAAAAATTATAGTTTCAGTTGCTGCAACAGTACCACTTGCATTCTTACGTAAACATGCCCCTGACGCTAAAATTGTACGCATCATGCCCAACTTGTGTGTTATGGTTCAAGCAGCATACACTGCATACTGTTGCGAATCAAATATCACTACAGAAGAAAAACAAAAAATTCAAACATTACTAAACATGATGGGCATATGTGATGAAATAGACGAAAAATACATGGACGCCATAACAGCAATTAGCGGTAGTGGCCCCGGATACATCTCAATCATTATAGAAGCTTTAACATATGCAGGCCTTAAAGTTGGTTTACCTCGCAATATTGCCCTAAAAAGCGCAGCCCAAACCATACTAGGTACCGCAAAATTAGTCATTGACCTAAATGAAGACCCAGCAAAAATCAAAGACATGACAACCACTCCAGGCGGAACAACAATCGAAGCAATATACCAAATTGAACAAAGTCAAATAAGACCCGCCATGATACGTGCTATAGAAGAAGCAACAAAGAAAAGCGCAGAAATTCGCGAAAAACTCAGCCTAACATGAGAAACACTGCATGATCAACGCAGTAATTTTTGACTGGGATGCAACACTAGCAAACACTCAAGACATCATTGTTACATCTTTTCAACAAACCTTAAAAGAAGTTAACATAAACATTTCAAATACACATATTGAAAGGTGCATAGGTATTGGTACAGCGGAAACTTTTCGAGAAATACTACGAGAAACAAAAAAACCCATTGACGAAATACTAATTAAACAATTAGTTAAAAGCAAAATTCAAAAACAAATCAACCTAAAAGATCAAGTACAACTATTTCCAGACACAATCAACATATTAGAAATGCTACATGACAAAACAAAAATTGGGTTAGCATCAATGAATAACAAACCCGTAATTGACACCATAATCAAAACTAAAAAACTAAAGAAATACTTTCAAGCAATTGTTACTAGTGAAACAGTTAAACACTCTAAACCCCATCCAGAAATTTTTCTAAAATGTGCCAAACAATTAGATACATCACCATCAGAATGTATAGTTGTAGAAGATTCACTTTTTGGAGTAAAAGCCGCTAAAGCTGCAGGCATGTTTTGCATTGCAGTTACAACAGGAGTTTATAACAAAGAAGAACTAACACAAGAAAAACCCGACATAATTGTTTCAAACTTGGAACAGGCCAAATTTTATTTACTCAACAATTTAAATCTAGGAACATCTAATAAGTCACATTAAATCCAAGTTCTTCATTTTTTATACTGTAAACTAGTGTTCCATCCGTTAAATAATTAAAATTTAATAGTTAAAACTGTGTGACATAATTCCTCAAAAAACTGCAAGTAATATTATACCACGCTAAAAATTTGGCGTGTTAGAGGGTATGGGTAACGTTAGACATATTAAAACCGTAGAAAAGATATACTGTGAATATGGCACGTATAGTGTACAGTTTTCAGATGAATTTACAGATGTAGAAAAAGCATACCTAGAAATTTTATGCAACATGTAGAAAAAAGTGAGAGATGAAGGTACAAAGAATGGTCCCTGAAAGATAAATATGATCTTTTGTGGTGATAACAGCTTTGTATTGATTGTCAAAACAAACCCCTAAGAATATGATTTGTGAAACTGTGAAAAGAACACCTTTATGATTTAGCGTTTTGTTGTTCTCGATACGAGTGGAAATAACCGACAAAACATTGTTGTTTTGATAAACGTTATTGTGAATCATTCAGATTTTTCATATCTTTTGCTTCAATGTTGTATTTGTCTTTTATCCGCTTTTCAATGGCCTCAGTTGACGGCAACGCATCTGCCAACTCTTGCGGTACGAAATCAGAAAGTCTATACTCACTCACTCCAATAGGCTTGTGTATATCACGCAACGCGTATTCTGCGGTCAACTTGTCTCGCTCTTTACAGAGCAAAATACCAATTGACGGGTTATCAGATTCATGCTTGAGCATATCATCAACTGCAGAAAGATAAAAATTCAACTTGCCAGCATACTCCGGTTTGAACTCGGTATTTTTTAATTCAATAACTATATAACAATGAAGTTTCGTATTATAAAATAACAAATCAAGATAGTAATCCTTTTCGCTAATTTCCAAATGATACTGGTTACCTACAAAAGCAAACCCTGTTCCTAACTCCATAATCGTCTTGGCAATGTTAGCAACAAGCTCATCTTCGATTTCCCGCTCAACAATACCTTCACGCTGCTCCACAAAATCAAAAATATATGGATTCTTCAGCGTTTCAATGGCAAGGCTACTCTGCGGCTGAGGAAGCATAACCTTATAGTTTGCAGCCTTTTCACCTATCGCTTGCCGTTGATATGTTTTTGTACCGACATGATACTCAAGTGAAGACAACGACCAAGCACCCTCAATGGTCTGAGCAGCATACCACATATACTCGTCAAATGTGCTTGTTTTGTCAAACAGATACATGTTATGGGACCATGTCAAAAGTGCAGAGACTGTCTGCACTTTTTCCTCATCTGGTACGAGTTCTGCAAATTTTCGCATATATTTTAAATTTCGTGCTGAGTAGCCTTTGGCGTTTGGAAATTCTGATTTGATGTCACGAGCAAGGTTTTCAACAAATTTTGTACCGTACTTTGTGTTCTCAATAATCACTCTACCAATGTTCCAATACAGAAGAATCTGCTCACGGTTCGCACCTAAAACAGCGCGATATTGTGCATTAAGTATATGCTTCTTGACCTGCTCCAATATTTGGAAATAATCCTTACTGTTTATCATCGCTGTAGTACCTTCTTTCAAAAGTGCAGACAGTGTCTGCACTTTTCAATTTCCTCTAACATACATTAGATTTCATACCTTATTGCAAGGCGTTTTATGATTTGCCTCTTGTTATTATTCTATGTTTGTACTAAAAAGTGAGAGAGGTATGAAGGATAAACTTGTTATTGAAATTCAGATGGGCATGGGTCGCTTTGTTTTCTGTGGCGTAGTTGGATGAGTTGCGGCGAGTATTGACTCATAGTTTTTGCAATATTGAGGTTACCGAGCGAAAAATGGTTGAACCCAAAGAAAAACTTGGAAATAAAGACAGAAGAAATCATTGTTCGCTCATACAAGCTACTGTCAATTTGTCGTTCCAATTCACGCTTTGAATAATTATTTTTCAATGAGAATAGCAGATAAAATTTTCGTACATCATCACTTTTCGCAGTCATCATTATTATAGGTTATTTGTCCAGCTAATTTCTCTCACCAGTGGTGAGAGTTTTTCATTCTTAGAATTGCTTTATACGCCAAATGTTTTGTGGTGAAAAACCCTTTATTTCCACAAAAATGACTGGATAAATCTGGAGAGTTCTTGTACAGTAGATTTGCCCAAATTAGTCAGTTATTTTTTTGTGATAATTTGGATGGTGGGGCTGCCCGGATTTGAACCGGGGTCTATAGCGCCCGAGGCTACAAGCCTAGACCAAACTAGCCGACAGCCCCACAATGTAGTATATTGGTTTTTGTTAGTTTTAATGTTTTATGCCAGTTAAACTGTTAAACCTGTTCATAAACTCCAACATAAAATACCTGTTGTTTATGTTAATATTTGTTGCTGGTTATTTTTTGTGGTATATTTTTGCAAGTATGCATAAACTTGCTGCTGTGATAGCTAAGTAGAGAGGCCATTGGAATGCTGCCGTGGCCATAACACTTATGCTTACGCCTTCTGTGAATTGTGTTGGTAGGGTGACAGCTGCAGTGCCTATTAATGGGATTTCCATGTCTAAAAACGCTCGTGCGATGAGAACGATGAGGGACAAACATAATGTGCTGGTGATGACAGAGTATAAGGGTTTTTTCCATGCAAAATCAAGTAAGACTTTTGAGTATGATTTATTTGGAGTTATCGAATAAATAAGCATGATTATACCACTGCATAAAAATGTTAAAATACTGCCTATGTTTAGTGCATAAATTAAGGGAATTGTGAAACTTGTACCTAGTAAACCAAAATTTGTATTCATAGGTGAAACATTAACTTTTACAGTATCTTCACCTATAGTTAATTGCCACCAAGGATAATATAGTGAAACTACTATGACACTAAGAGTTAAGACACCACCTACAACACCGAACCAGTTAACTTTGAATAAATAATTCCTTAAATTACATAATTTCATAGTTTAATCACCTAAAATGATTAATGTAAAGAATTGTTAACGGAATTTGAATAGAACCGAGTTTTCGATGGGGCATTGTAATTTTTATATCAGTTAGTTCCACACTAAAATTTTTAAATTCAGTGTTTATACTGTTTTCTCCTTGATGTTGCGTTTTTATATGCTCTATTGCTTTAGCTGATAAAACGCAAGTGACGTTAAGGTTAACAGTTTGTTTTGGCTCTAACGTTATTGGGTCAACAAAAATGTCTTTGCTTAATGTAAAACTGTGATCGGTACAAACGAGTTCAGCATTCATTGATGTTACAGTAATTTTGCCATCTAAGGGATTAGTAAATATGTATGTTAATTTAACAGTGTTATTTTGAAATAGAACAGGATCGCCTACTATAACTGGAAGTGAAAAATTCATACCGGCAAAATTAACCGAATCTGCTGTGGAAAGATCATCAGTTCCACCAGCAAGTATATCAGAAATTGTTGGCGGCAAAATTAAACCAACAATATTGTCACGGTGTATGATTATTTGTGTTGTTATTGGCGTGACAGCTATAAGAACAGAAATTATTGTAAGGAAAAGCTTAAGTTTGTTCATTTAAAGTATCCTGAAAGTTATTTTCATTCTATACTCTTAAATCTTGTTATGGTTTATGGAATAACATTTATTAGTTTTCAGCTGTTTCGCAGTTTTGGCACTGATTAGATTCCTTGTATGGTGTAGAGATTACGTCTTTTACTTTATTAGTAATTACAGGGCCTAAACCATCAACAGTTTTAGACCAGTGATCCACATTCATCAAAGCATTAACAGGCGTTTTATACGTCTCCAATATAGCTGTAGCTTTTTCCCGTCCAATACTAGGTAAACTGGCAATAAAATAGATTTGTGCATCTGTTAAAGTATCACATTTTTTATATGAATGTACAATAGGACTTCTTTTTTCAACAATTTGTTCTTGTCGTGCAGCAGTATAAAGAAAATCAACAGTTTCTTTATGTGACCCAGTATTTACTATGGCTACACCATTTTTTGCTAAATTAAACATTGCACCCCAAACAGCCTGCGGTTGAATACTACTATATTTATAGACTACTGGCAAATAACCCTCTAAAACAAGCAAAGTTTTAGAATAAATATCTTTTGTAGAAAAAAGTTGTTCAAACAAATAACGCCTTGTTAAAGTATAAACAAAATCGTTAACAGTCTTCCGTTCTACAGCGCACTGATCAGAAATTATATAATCAGCTTTATCAAGCATCTGTGTCTTAATTATCACACCTTTCTCTACAAGTCCCTTTAGAATTTTTGGTGCACTACTAGCCTCACGACTATCAATAATAATCGTTGGTTCTTCACCTTTTGATTTATTACCAATAAACGGAACAAGCGTCTCTATACCCGACATAAACATCAATTTAATAAAATATAAAAATTGATTATATAGGTATCTTCAAAAAAATTATTATTCAGCTTTTAATAAACGTAAATTCGTCAAATCTGAAATCCACGTTAAATCTTTAGCATTAAAAATTTTGCTCATTGGCTACGTCATGCTGGAAGAACCATAAAAGTAGTCAAATGTTTTCATGGAAAGTACTTTTTGCTAAAATGTGGTATTTCTTCTTCAACAACTCAAAGAATAAAAGAAGGGTATACATAGTAAAACTTTAATTTCAACTAAACAAACTCTGTTCAAGATGCTTTCCACCTAACACAGCACCTTTAACCAATTTTTGCGGTCACATATCAAAAGATTGCGTCACAAATTTAACTATATGGTGATTAAATGTGTTCTCATAAAGATAACCATACGAAAAATCTAAAATTAATCAACTTATCATTTCGCTGATGTTTACTTGCATATGTATATTTTATTAGTATCTTGGTAAGTTGAGTATGTGTAGTTGAATTTTTAACATGTGGAATAATATTTTGTTGAAAAACGTCATGTGTTTAAAGTTTATATTTACAAAATTTAATAGAGATAATGTTAACTGTTAGTAAGTTATATAGATATTAAAAATAAAATTAAAAAATTAAAAGGGATTATAGACCCTTTTTAGTGATTTCTTTGACTGCACCTGCTGCGACTGTTGTACCCATATCTCTAATTGCGAACCGACCGAGCTCTGGGAATTCAGTGAACGATTCAATTGCAATTGAGTGTAGAGGTTCCATGCGTACCCAAGCAGCATCACCTGTTTTTAGGAAGCTTGGATGTTCTTCTGATACTTGTCCGGTTCTTGGGTCAATTTTTTTGATTAGTTCAACAAATTTAACTGCGATTTGTCCTGTGTGATAGTGAAGTACTGGTGTATAACCTGCCGCGATTGCTGTAGGGTGATAGATGACGATTATTTGCCCGATAAATTCTTTTGCAACTGTTGGGGGGTTATCAGCTGGACCTGCAACATCTCCACGATGGACATCATTCTTTGCAATGCCTCTGACATTTATGCCAATGTTATCACCTGGTTCAGCCATTGGGATGCTTGTGTGGTGCATTTCAATGGATTTGACTTCAGCGGTTTTATTTGATGGCATAAATATAATGTTCATGCCTGGCTTGAGAACACCTGTTTCTACTCTACCTACTGGAACTGTACCAATACCTGTAATCGTGTAAACATCTTGAACTGGAACACGTAATGGTTTGGTTGTTGGTTTTAGTGGAAGTTCAAGTTCATCAAAGGCTTCCATCATTGTTGGACCAGTGTACCATGGCATGTTTATGCTTTTTGTTGCTAGGTTATCACCTTTCCAACCTGAAACAGGAATGAAATTGATTTTTTCAAGTTTGAAGCCAACCATTTTAAGCATTCTTGAAATTTCGTTCTTCATTTCGTCATAGCGTTCTTTGCTCCAGTTAACTGTTGAATCATCCATTTTATTAATGGCTACAACTATTTGGCGTATACCTAAAGTGAATGCAAGAAATGCGTGTTCACGTGTTTGTCCGCCAGCTCCGATACCTGCTTCGAATTCACCTTTTTTGGCTGAACTGAAGAGGACAGCTGCATCGGCTTGACTTGCACCTGTAATCATGTTTTTGATAAAGTCTCTGTGACCTGGAGCATCAATAACGGTCATATTGTATTTCTTGGTTGGGAATTGTAAGAATCGAAGGTCGATAGTAACACCACGTTCTCGTTCTTCTTTCAAGTTATCGAGAACCCATGCAAAGTGGAATGTGCCCTTACCCATTTTTTCTGCTTCTGCTTGATATGCATCAATTGTTCTTTGATCAATAACGCCGGCTAGATATAATAAGTGGCCTGTGGTTGTTGATTTGCCGTTGTCAACGTGCCCCATGATGATAATATTTAAGTGGGGTTTATCAGATTTGCTCATACATTAATTCCTCTTAATTATCAGATATGAAATTTGGTAACAATTTCGGCTTCTGATTATTAAATGTTTATCCAAACCTACAAAAATATTAAAGGGCATTTATGAAAACGTTGCAAAGAGCTATGACGTAATATGCCATCACCTTACCACATTTAGGCGTTAGATTTCAAAATACCATACGACACTTAAATCACAAACAACAATCAAAAAATCCAAATACAACTACATCAACTAACCTTATCTAACGATACCTAAACTCTCAACACATACCCAACTCATCCAACATACTGCCCAAAAAACCGCTTTAATATTTTAAACACAATTTATTTGAAAAACTAATTTTCCACCAATAAACAAAAATAAAGTAACCAAATACGGCAACAAAAAATGACAACTCAACTACCAATTACACAACACATATACAACAAGTAAATCCGTCAGTTTTACCATAAAAATAGTTACTTTAAAAAGACACAAAAATCTGGAAACAAAAATATTTAAAAAAAGGGTTGCTAAGTTGTTTCACATTGTTTTAATAATTTTTGCCAGCGTTCATCAGTTGCCTGTTGGATTTGATCGAGTACAGGTTTGTTTTCTATTTTGAAGAGATGCCGAAAACGACCTTGCCCTTCAAGGTAATCTATAACTGGTCTTTTCTTTTGCGGAGCCAAAGAATACATTTTACTTGGTGTTGATAATACCCGTTTACCGTTAACGGCTTCCCAGATTGGAAAAATGCAGGTTTCAACGGACAACTTTGAATAGGCCATCGTTTTTGCTGGTTCAGTCCTCCATCCACGTGGACATGGAGCAAAAACGTGTAAAAATGCTGGTCCTTCAACTTCTAAACCTCTTCGGACTTTAGAAATCATATCTTTCCAATAATAAGGTGTAGCTGTTGCAACGTATTCTATTTCATGTGCCAGTATGATTTCGGTGATTGGTTTTTTCTTTTCGAGCTTACCAGGTATAGCTTTGCCTGCTGGTGTTGTCGTTGTAGAAGCACCAGTAGGTGTTCCACCACTTCTTTGAATACCAGTATTCATGTAACCTTCATTATCATATAGTATAAAAAGAAAATCATGACCTCGTTCAATTGCACCTGATAATGCTTGAAAACCTATGTCATATGTACCACCGTCTCCTGCGATTGCAATGACATCAATGTGCTCTTGTTTAATTTTACCTTTCTTACTAAGAGCTTTTAATGCAACTTCTATACCTGAAGCATTTGCTGCTACATTTTCAAATGCCGTATGAAGCCAAGGTAAACCCCAAGAAGTATAAGGATATATTGAACCAACAATTTCCATGCAACCAGTTGCCTGCGTCACAATAGTTGGACCGCGAAGAGCTTTCATTACCAGCCGAAGTACTGTTGCTGGACCACATCCAGCACATGCTCTATGGCCTGAAAAAAATAATTCTGGTTTAAGTGCAATGTCTTTTGCTGTAAATTTCCATTCTTGTGTTGCCATACATTTTTTCCTCGTTACGCCTTTAATCCTAAATACTGTACAGTATCGTCGATTTGCCCTGTTTTAGTTACCTGCTGCAAATCTTCAAAAACTTTGCGCAACCCAATAGGATTGCTATCTCTGCCACCTAAACCAAAAATATAATTGATAATAATTGGACGCTGTTTGAGATCAAATAATGCATTACGAACTTCGGTAAATATTGGACCACCAAAACCACCAAATGACATACTTTTATCCATAATAGCAATGGCCTTAAGATGTTTTAAAGCATTTTGAAGTTGTTCAACCGGAAAAGGTCGGAAAGTGCGTATTCGCAGAATACCTGCTTTTATGCCTTCATTACGAAGTTCATCAACAAGTACTTTTAAGGTTCCTGTGGTTGACCCGACAACAACAACGGCTATTTCAGCATCTGTTAATTGATAAGTATCAATAAGTCCATCACCATAACTTCTGCCCGTCAATGCAGCATATTCAATGTTAATTTTTTGTATTTGATTAATAGCTTTTTTCATAGCTTCTTCTTGTTGACGTTTAAACTCGAAATAAAATGCAGGCGAAACGTTTGGGCCCATGGTCATTGGATTATCAGGGTCAAGTTTAAATGGCACAGTTTTTCCTTCATGAGTTATTACTCTAGGTAAAATACGTTCACCAACAAATTGTTTAACAGTTTCGTCAGATAAAACTTTGACGTTTTCTAATGTATGACTAATTGTAAAACCATCTAAGCCGACCATTATAGGTAAAGAAACTTCTGGGTCTTCTGCAATCCGAAAAGCTTGAATGATTGAGTCATAGACTTCTTGAGCATTTTCAACATAAATGTGAAGCCAACCACTATCACGTTCAGCCATACTATCAGAGTGATCACCATGAATGTTAATTGGTGATGACAATGCACGATTTGCAACTGCCATAACCACTGGAGCTCGAGAACCTGATGTAACAAAGAGAATTTCATGCATCAAAGCTAACCCAGCAGATGCACTTGCAGTAAAAGCTCGAGCACCAGTAACGGATGCTGCAAGAGAAGCAGTTATTGCACTGTGTTCAGATTCAGTGCAAACAAATTCTGTTTTTACTTCTCCATTTGCAACATATTCACTGAATTTTTCAACAATTATTGTTTGAGGAGTAATAGGATAAGCTGCAACAACATCAACATCTGATTGTTTAGCAGCTAATGCAACTGCCTCATCACCATTAAGTGCCAAAGTTTCTTGTTTAACTTTTTCTTGAGCCATAATAATTATTCCTCTTTTTCAGGCATTTTCATAACAATCGCTTTGGTTGGACATTCATTAGCACATATTCCACAACCCTTACAAAAACTAAGATCAAACTCAACTTTACCAAGTTCAGAATTCCAACGAGCCGCCCCTTCAGGACACAACATAACACACGTTAAGCAACTAACACATTTTTCAAGATTATGCACAGGCATAAATACCTTCCAATCACCAGTTAAAAAGTCAGTGCTTACTTTTGAACTAATAGCAGCCAACGTTAAATCTTTCCAACCCTTTTCTTGTTTACTCATATACCTCTTACCACATTATAAGCTTCTTGTACAACAACAAAATTTTTCTCAGCTAAATCAGGTCTAAAACGAGCCTTTAAAGTCTTTGCTATACCCTCTAAAGAAACAATTTCTGTTACTTTAGCAACAGCCCCTAACAATGCTGTATTAGTCATGGGTGTACCCAAAATTTTTAAAGCAATTTCAGTTGCAGGTACTGACCAAACCTTACCCTTGTCAACATGCAAAGATTGTTTCAACACAGCAGGATCTTCACTTGAATTAATAATTAAACAATTACTATCCTGATTTAATCCAGCAGTTACAGAAACTGATTTAAGTAAAGTATTATCAAGCACAATAACCACATCAGGATCATAAATAGCACAATGCAACCGGATTGGTTCAGCACTAATTCGAGTAAAAGCAGTTACCGGAGCACCCATCCTTTCTGGACCAAACTCTGGAAAAGACTGAATATACTTACCTTCATCAAGAGCAGTTCTTGCTAACAATTCACTAGCCGTCCAAGCACCTTGGCCACCTCTACCATGCCACCTAAACTCGATCATTTTCTTCAGTAATAATTCCTTCTTATCTGGCAATCTTGCCATTTTCCCTCTACCCCAGAGTATTAAAATATTTTGTTAACATATAAAGCATTTCATATTGTCATTGTGTTTTCAGAGTTAGAGATTTTTTATCAATTATTTGTTGGATATCAAGTTCAAATGAGGCTACAGGGTTTTCAAGTTTCCAGTTTTCTAACACTTGCGGCGAAATTTCACCAATAATTCCAACATCTTGACTATCTATAACAATTTTTCCTGCTCGACCTTCAATAAATGATGAATGAACAAAATGTTTTATTTGCCAATCTACACCCAAATTAGATAAGAAATTATCAAGAACAGATTTAATTTCGCTAAAGTTTGCGGTAGGATGTGTTGTAACAGCTACAAGATGTTCTTCTTCTCGCGTTTTAGTTTCATACATTTGATTGGGGTGAATGACTTTACCCAGTTCGTATATTTTTTGAGGAAACTCTGTAGATTGATTGTTACTTAAAAACTCTATTAAACTAGGTAAAAGTTGATTACGTAAACAGGTCATTGTTATAATTTTTGGGTTTTGAATTTCAATGAATGGCGTTGGCGGAGTATTCATTTTAGAGAAAAGGGTTTCTGGATTAGTTAAAGTGGTGTTTAGAATTTCTTGATAACCTAAACCTATCATTAAATCGCGTGCATAATTAATTAACTGTTGATCAGGTTTTTGTTTACCCGTAGTGGGTAATTGAGGCCAGTTCGGGGTTATGTTGTTGTAGCCGTAAGCGATTGCAACATCTTCTATAAGATCCACTTGGTGCAGAATATCGGTACGATAGCAGGGTATAAGTACAGCAATTTCAGTTTTTGACATACCTTTTATGTCTAATCCTGCAATTTTTAATAATTCTTTAATATGCTCTGGTGTAAGATTTAGACCAAGCAGTTTATTGGTATATTCAACATTTAAAGTCAATTGTTGACTGTTAAAATTTGGGGTAGTTACTTGTTTTTCAGTGTAGTTTGAGTTGTCTGGGTAGTGTATTGTTGTGTCATATGCTTTGCCACCTCTATCAATTAACATTGTTGTAACTATAGTAAGCGTGTTTTGTACTGTTTTCTGTGAAGTGCCTGTTACTTCGATAAGAAGATTTTTTGATTCTTCTGTAACTTTGCCTAGATCATTGGAGTTGATGATTGGTGGAAATGAAAGAATTTTGCCGTCTGCGTCAAACAACATTGGATATAATGGATGTTGTTTTACTATGTGTCCATATTCACAACCTTTTGGATGTTTTTCTAAAACTTGATATAGATTCATTTTTTCTGTGAACCCAAGGGGTACAAATGCGACATCTTTTGGGTTAACAGATGTGTACTCAATTGGTGGTGTGATCAAGTCAAGATTGTATATACCTATACTTGCTTTTTTGCGACTTCGACCATATGTTTGGTCAAGTTTTTCCTGCAAATGCATTAATCCGCGTATAATAAAATCTGAGAGGTGAATATCTTTAATTATAGCACACGCAATGTAGGGCCTTATATCGTAAAGTTCTTTGCTGACAAATACCTCAACATCAGATTTAGCTATACAATACTGTTTCAAACCTGTTTTATGTCCAATATACCCCTGCAAAGCACGTGCTAAACCTTCTACACACCATAAGTCAGGCCTGTTAGTGTCCTTAAACTCAATGTTAACAGTTTCATCATGTTTATTATAACTTTTAACTTCAGCTTTAACATAAGCCAATACATCATCTAGTTTTTCCATATTACCATTAAAATTAATATTTAGTAATTGTTGCAATTCTTTATAGTCTATATCAATTGTAGGCATCTATTAAATCACCTGTTTTTTTCTTAACCAATCAAGTTCAGGACAAAATATCATTCTAATATCATCAATACCTGAATGCATCATAAACAAACGATCCACACCCAAACCCCAAGCAATTACAGGTACACTCACACCTAAAGGTTGCGTTACTTCAGGACGAAAAATACCTGAACCTCCAAACTCTATCCAACCATACCCATCTTTGTAAGCACTCAACTCTACACTAGGTTCTGTGAATGGAAAATAATCTGGTTTAAAACGTACTTTACTAGCACCTGCAATTTCCATAGCAAACTTACCAAGCACCCCCAGAAGATCACGAAGATTCAAGTCTGACCCAACAATTATTCCTTCTATCTGATTAAATTCAGAAAGATGAGTCCTATCTACAACTTCTGGGCGATACACACGAGCAATTGAAAAATGTTTACTAGGTACCTGTAAATCTTTACTCTCAAGGGCACGAGCACTTAAACAGGTACCATGACCTCGTAAAATCAACTTTTGAGCAGCCTCAAAATCATATTTATAACCCCAACCAGTAGAACCTGTTTGCCAACCATTCTCATGCGTCTCTTTTATACGTTCAACAATAGCTCCATAACTATTTATATCACCATATTTTGGATCTTTAATGTAATAAATATCATTTATTTCCCGCGCTGGATGATCCTGAGGTATATTAAGTGCATCAAAATTAAACAAACTAGTCTCTACACTTGTACCCGTCATCTCCTGAAAACCCAAAATTACAAGTTTCTCCCGAACCTTATCAAGAAAACTCAGATAAGGATGCTTTTTACCCGACCAAGTTTTAGCAACAGGAGCATCTATATTATATTTCTGTAATTTAGCAACACGCCATTTACCAGTAATTATAAGTTCAGGCGTAAGTTGAGTAATTTCTTGTTGAACAGTTTTACCTTCCGCAAGAGACACTTTACCTTCTTGAGTAATTTGAAGAAAACGAGTTGTTTTAAGTTCAATAATAACAAGTTTACGTTTTTTAAGCTGCTCAGCCTCATCCTTAAATTCAACACTTAACTCATCAAATGATACATGTTCACGATTAACCAAAAATTTTAACAAACCCTCATCACACCCTTCCGTAGCAGAAACTTCAGAAAGTTTTAGCAGATTATTTTTACCAGAGTAACTAGCCCACTTTTTACGAATAACCCAACCTAAAGCAATCTGAATAAACTGTTCTTGTATAGCTGCTTTTTCAGCAGCTATTTTTAGGTCTGCCTGTCCATCCATTTCTGCAACTGCCAAAATAAGTCTACGTTCGGGTAACCCAGTCTGCGCATACAGTTTACCCTCATCAGTTAGTTTAATTATACTCTGCGTTACGGCATGTATACTTATCAGGTTTTTCTCTTGCAAAGTTAAAGCATTACGCATAACCGCGGCATCAGATAAATTTAAAGTAACAATTAATTGTTCCACTGATGCTTTCCCACCATTATTTTCGATACTTTGTAGAATTTGTTGTTCTTGTACTCGTAGCTCAACCATGACTAAACGTAACCTTTGTTCAAGTTTTCTATTTTACATAGAAGTTAGCTTGCGTCACAAATAAAGTATGCTGAATTATTATAGGTAACAACATAAAAAGAGTTAACAAAACAACACACTAAAAACAACATTAATTCTGTAATTATTTTGGTTTAAGAATTGCAGTGATAAAGTCATCTTTTTGTAAATATTTTTGAGAAACAGTTAAAATATCAGAGGTAGTAATTGCTTTAATTTTATCTATATAGTTAATAAGTGCTTTTTCATGATTATACTGAATTTCCATATAGGCTAGTATATCTTGACAAGTATCAGAGTTATCAATTCCTCTTAAAATACCACTTAACACTAGTTTTTTGTTTCGCTCCAACTCTTCTTCGGAAATTTTTTCTGTTTGTAATTTAGCAAGTTCGTTAAAAATTAGTTTTTGCGTTTTGTTGACATTAGAGTTTTTAACTGCACACCCTATATTTAAGTATCCAAAGTCTATACCTTTACAGTGTGTTACTGTAACATCATATGTTAGAGTATTTTTTTCGCGAAGTTCGATAAACAAACGTGAACTGGCTCCACCGCTTAAAATCATCCGAATTAAATCAAGTTTATGGGTATCCTCGTTTTTGGCGTTAACAGTTTTTGTTCCAATATTTAGATATGTTTGGGTAATACCTTGTTTGTTTTTCGATATTTTTTTGCACATTTTTGAATTTTTTTGTGAGTGAAATTGTTTTGAGATTTTTTGTTGTTGACTTTTATCTTCAAATGGTTTGAGTATTTTTTGGATTTGTGCCTTTGAGAGGTTGCCCATTAATATGAGTATCATATTTTGGGGTTTGTAGGCGTTTGTGTGGATTGTTTGCAGTTGGTGTAAAGTTAGTTTGTTTAAAGTTTTTGGGTAACCACCTATTGGTCTGCGAACGGGATGTGTTTTGAAGAGGTTTTTTAGTAGTAATTCGTCAATTATTGTTGTTGGGTCATCTGAGTCTTCTGCAAGTTCGTGGAGAATAATTTTGCGTTCTGAAATAAGTTTTTCTTCATCAAATGTGTTATCAAATAATAGTTCTGAGAGTGTTTGTGCTGTTTTAGGCAGGCTTTCGGGTAAAACATCTGCAAAGCTTAGAGTGAATTCATGGTCGGTGTAAAAGTTTAAACTGCCACCATAGTTTTCGATGCTTCGAGATTTTTGTATACGTTCTTCTGAACCGCCTGCTAACAAGTGTTCAAGGAAATGTGCTGANCCTGCCTCTATTTCAATTTCACTGTTAGACCCGTACTCGATTGCCACAGATAGTTGTGCAGTGTTTGCATAAGGCCTTGGAAGATACAAAAACCGTAATCCATTAGTCAATATATTACGTTGCCAGATTAAACTATTATTCATAGCATTGAGCAATCAAGTAGTTACTAAAAAATCTTCAAATGATATTGAGTAAAATTGTTAATGAAATTTGGTGAGATCTAACAGTTGTTACATATAATTTGTCATTTATTTTAAAGGTGTGTTTATCTATGTTCTTTTTAGATTTTTTGTCTGTCTGTTTTATGTTTTTTGTGTGTACATGTGTAATGCTAAAAAGGCAGAGTGTTAATTTGTTAGGGTGTATAAAAATTGTTAGGGGTATGCGGCTGTATGGTTTTGGTTTTTGCAGTGGTTGGTAGAAGTGGTTCAGGGAAAACTGTTACAATTGAATATTTAATTAGTCAACTTTTTGCTGAAGGTTATAAAATTGGGGCTATAAAGCATATTCATCATGAAGGTTTTACAATAGATACTGTAGGTAAAAATACGTGGCGTTATGCTCAAGCTGGAGCGGAAATTGTTGTGGCAATTTCACCGAATGAAGAGGTTATTATTAAAAAAAAGATGCGAGAAACAGAGAATTTGGAGCAAATAATTGATATATTGAAAAAAGATGAAATAGACATTATTTTTATTGAAGGTTATCATGGACTAATTGCCAAAAAAGCTGACGTGTTTAAGATACTTACAGCAAAAAACAATGTTTGTTTGCAAGAAATATTATTGGAAATAGATGAACCAATTTTTGCAATCACAGGATTAATTGCCAAAACTCTCGAACCACCAGTTACTAAATACCCAATTATTAAAATTCCTGAAGAAGGAAAAGTTCTTGTTGATCTAATTAAAAAGCAATTACTAACATCAAAAAAGAGTTGAACTAACTAAAAATGACTAAACGTACTGCATTTGTTCTTTCAGGTGGTAAAGCATGCAGATTTCAAACTCAACAACAAAAATGGCAGGACAAAGCATTAGCACTGCTTAACGGTAAACCTCTTCTGGTTCACGTTATAGAAAACGTATCAGATGTTGTTGATGAGGTTATTGTCTGCGTTGACAATGAAGAACGCAAAATGCGATACGTTGAAACTATAGATAAGTATCAGTTATGTGCTAAATTTGTTATAGACGAAAAGTCTAATGTAAAAGGCCCTAACATTGCCATACTGACAGGATTAAAAGCTGTTCAAACAGACCATTGCATAACTATACCATGTGATATGCCATTTGTTAATCCTAAAGTAACTGACTATTTATTTAACACCATAGAAAATTTTGATGTTGTTATACCCATATGGCCCAACGGCACACTAGAAACACTTATAATGGTTCTTCAACACCACATTGGACTAGAAATTTTACAAACTCTATGTCAACTCAACCGCTCACATCCCTGTGACATCCCACGAGCCACAACTAAAACACTACTGGCAACACCCCTAAAAACCATAAAAGCTCTCGACTCTAACCTTAAAAGCTTCATAAACATCAACACACAAAAAGATTTGGAAAACCTTCAAACTCGCAGTATTAAAGGTTCAATACAAGAAGACATTTGCCTTACTCATGGAGATTTTTTTGTTTCTGATTTGCAACTTATGCGTGATGCTATCAAATTATGCCAAGAAAAACAGTTTACAAATGCACAAAAAAAATTTGAAATATGTAAAAATAAATTTAATACTACAGGTAATTATTTCTGGGCTGCATTAGCAAATGAAAGCATCGGAACAATTTTATCTGAGCAATTACAATACAAAAAAACGGAAAAAAATTTACAAACAACCATATCAAAATTAGAATTAGAATATAAAAACGCTTTGTTTAATGCAGCAAGTTGCTATCACTTAGAAGTAGAGCTTTATGAAAAAAATCACTGTACACGACTTTTTGAACGTGCTACTACAGATAGAGAAAGAGTACGTTTTTAACACAAATGATCTTTGATTAGTATAAATTAGTTTAATTTTTAACCCATATTTTAGCACTTATACCGTATAATCATAATTCCCAAAAAAACAAACTAAAAATTGAAGATAAATACAAAACATCATCCTGATTTAACACCCAAACATAAAATCTCATAATATACAATGTTGTGGTATCGTTCATAAAAATTTGTGGATGCTAAATAAACACAATGACTATATACAATGATTTGTTATTTTAAAGAAGGTTATTCATGAAGAGTATCATTATTTTTAATGGTAAAACGCCAAGTGAACATGAGCAACTAACACATGGATCTTTTAATAATACTCCCTCTTCGTTTGTTGATCACAACAGAAAAATAATGGGTCTCTTATGTTTCATCGCAGGTATCAGCTGCATAACTCTTTCCTTGTTTTTTTGGTCAACAATAACTTTTGGCACCTTAGTACTGTGGGGCAGATTACTGTTTCTTTGTTTAGCTCTTGGCATTATCCTATTTTGTCTGGGCATCAACTTTTTTCGCGACAGACCTACAATACAAAACTTCACAAAGCCCCAGCATATAATACAGCAATATGTCAAGTGTTTGATTGACACTAATTACTTCTATATCGGCGTGGTAAATGCAGGAAACTCTTATGCAACCTTACAGCGCATGTTACCTGAAACACAAAAAGTAGACTACAAAACCTTTACAACATACTTAAAGAATCTCCATTCAAAAATGCTACAAATCGTAAAAGAGGACACAAAAAATCTCAACATTCCCGAGTACAGCTTCAAAGCCTCATCCATTAATTCAACAATTACCTCAAAGAAAACTGTATCATTAGGAGTTAAACGTTTAACAATGGAAACTAATTTATACGTTAAAAACACTCAATATATCCACTATTCTATTTATCGAAATAAGTTCATATCAACAAAAATTTCACACATTAAATTAATATTTAACATGTCATTAGTGCAGTTAGACAAAAAGTGGTTTGTATATGACCCTCTACCCGATTATAAAATAGAAAAACAAGTGACACATTAAAAACCATAAACCCATAATTAACATACAATTTTTGAAACATACATTTTTCATAACCACCTAACTCAATTTATCCTACAATAAAACACCCAATAACACAAAAAAGGGTTTATTTGCTTAATTAATTAGTCTTTTTCTACATTAGCCTTTATTATTTTTGTACACAAAAACTAAACAAACACGCCACCAAATAATCAAAATAGACATATAAAACACAAAAACCACACAACCACACCAATAAAACCATCAAACAACAATAAAAACAAACCGTTGTTATACTTTACGAACTGTTACTTTTTAATATTCCATTAAGTAAAAAAATTTACAAAAAATTTATCACATAAAGGTTTAAAACTTACGTTGTATTTTATTTTAGACAGGGATAACATGTGCTGTCAAACAAAACTGTTGTTAAACTAAAAGCATTCCTAATTATTGATTTAATTATTGTATGCTCAGCAATTGGAGCTTACGTGTATTTTCAAGATCAAGGTGTTATAACAGGCGCAGTTAAACCTGCCACATTTATTTTTACAGATCTAAAAGTGAACCCTACAGAAACCTTCGCTGGTCAACCCGTACAAGTTTTAGTGAATACAACAAACATAGGCGACATTGGAGGTGAAACAACAGTTAACCTTGAAATTAACGGAGTTATCAAAGATTCTATGGATATAACACTTGAAGGTTTGGGTAGTTATGAAATTGTTGAATTCTTAGTTGTTGAAATGGATGTTGGAGATTATACAGTAAAAATTGATGACTTAAGCTCTTCATTTTCGTTAACTGAAGCACCACCTAACGTAAGCAAGATAGTACTTTCAACTCTTAGAACTGACCCACCTTATGAAGTATGGCCTGATGA
Source organism: Candidatus Bathycorpusculum grumuli (assembly GCA_009776805.1). Taxonomy (GTDB): domain Archaea; phylum Thermoproteota; class Bathyarchaeia; order Bathyarchaeales; family Bathycorpusculaceae; genus Bathycorpusculum; species Bathycorpusculum grumuli. The sequence continues at coordinate 27,504 of WRNB01000009.1, forward strand.
ACCAATGACAATTATTGCAACAGCAAAAAACCCTTCTCAAAAAACTGATAACTTGCTGGTAACGTTTACTATTAATAATGTTATTGTTGAGTCAAAAATTATTGAGTTATCATCAGGTGCCACAACACAGGTTTCATTCACTACAACAACATCAATTGAAGGAACATATAGTGTTAAATTAAATACACTTAGTGGCTCGTTTGCAGTTGTACCAAAAGGTTACCATACTCTTTTAATTACACGTTCAGGCGGTGGTTCTATTCCATTACCGTTCACTCTTAACGGAGAAAATTATGAAGCATACGTCTACACAGCAGTTCTGCCTGAAGGTGAATACAAACTTTCAGTACCCACTACGCTTGATGTTGGAACAGGCATATTAGGTTTTTCAAACTGGGGAAGTGACATAAAAAGTGCTGCTGTTACGTTCACACTTGATAAACGTACAACATGGGTTGCTACATATATTGTGTTAAGCGGAAATGCCTGTTGCCCTTCACTTTATATTTGGAATGGTAGTACCTACACATATGTTACTGATGTTTCTAACTCAGGATGGCTTGGCTACATTGGACACATTAATTCTAGTGGTGACGTAATTTTTAGCGGTGGAAACCCCTATGACTATGTTAAACTTGACAAAAATGTATTAGCTATTAAAGATGGATACTTTGACATTACCCTTGCTCAACAGTGGGATGAACTTTTCTATTTAGATTCGGTTAGTCTACTCGTTGTTGACCATCCCACGGGCACTGATGTTTACACTACTATGACTAACTACCTCAATAAAGGAGACACAGGTCAAATCTACACTACAAATATTTCTAGCACCACAAAACTCTCTGACGCATTTCTCAGTCCAATAAGTGCCATCAACGAAAAAGGTGAAAGCGTTTTAATAGAAATTCTTGATCAAGACGGCATATTTACGCCAGGAATTAATGGTAACGATAGCCCTTCATGGGACAACATCAAACAAAATAAACTAACTCTTGACTTGGGAGATCTTTCAGATGCACCTGCAATTAAACTAATTATAACAGGCATGGTAGATTGGGGTCCATTTGACACTTACTACAACTGGATAAATCAATTCCAAAAAGCAGCAGCCACTGGATTAATAACTAAAGACACACCAATTACACCTATGTCTAAAATGGAATTTCTATCAGCTGACGGAACTTGGATAGAAGCACCACAAGAATATCAAATTCCCATACCTAGTGATTACACTGCTCGAACTTTCACCGTTGATTTAACAGGATTATTCCCAGAAGGTATCACAAACTATATAGTTCGTTTCACCAACTTTTGGAACGTAACCTACGATTATATAGGTATCGACATAACGCCTCAACAAGATGTAACCATAACCACACTAAAACCATCAACAGCCGAGCTTAGCCAATTCTGGGAAGAAACAGCCTCTACATCTTCTGGCGCATTCACACAATATGGTGATGTAACAGCACTATTACAAGAAACAGATGACATATTTGTTATTGGACGACAGTGCGATCAAATTAATATGCAATTTGATATTAAAGACATTCCAGAACTTGCAGACGGAATAGAACGCGACTACTTCTTAATTGTTGCATGCTGGTTCAAAGATCCACCTGAAGCTTGGGGTTACGGCTTTACTTTCACCGTTGACCCTTTACCATTTCTTGACATGTCAGGGTTTCCCTACACCAATACAGAAAGTTACCCCTACGATACAGAACACATAGCCTACATTGAAAAATACAACACACGAATAATTACCTAACCACATTTTTCTCTTTTAAAAGAACTATATGTACCCAATCGGATTAACAAAAATCAAAACAAACAAAAACTCTACATTTTAGAGTTTCACGGGTAATTAGTCAATTATTTTTTGAAGCAAAAAATGTAAAATGTGTTAACAGAAAAAGAGAACAATAACTAAAAACGTAACTTGATAAAATTGAAAATGTTTATTACCCAATAGGACTAATTAATTTAAGAGAATAAAAGTATGGCTGGAGAATTAATTGGGAGCATACTTAGTCTTATCATTATAGCAGGGCTTGGAGCTGCTGGTGTACTCGCGGTTACAATTTGGAAAAAAAATCGCGTTTCCCGAGTAACATTTTTAAGATTTGTTATTCAAGCTGTTGGCTCAGCAACTTTGTTCTTTTTATTCTCTATTGACCCATCCATACCATTACTCTTTGTACTCATAGTTTGGTTTGCAACAACACTTTTTCTTGGCAGATTTTTCTGTGGCTGGATATGCCCTTTTGCTTTCATTATGGATATAGAAAGTGTTATAAGAAAAACTTTTAAAATCCGCTATCGCCTACTCTCAGATAAACTTAACATTACCCTTCATAAGAGCAGATACTTGATTTTAACAATATTTCTATTATTACCCATTGCATTGTGGATACTAAATGCGCCACCCAGTATAGAAGCTGCTGTACTTATGACTAAAGCACTTTCAGGACCATTTCGTCCATACAGCATATTAATAGAGCCTCTTACCCCGTTTATTGTACCTTGGACTGGACATATAATTTTAGGCAATATTAACATTAGTTATCCATATTTGAGTAATATCACAAGCCTTGTCGAAGCAACGCCAGGTCAAATTTTTGCTATCATCTTTGTAGTTACCACTTTGATTGGCGCGTTTTTTATTCGAAGAGTTTGGTGTCGTTTCTGTCCTGCAGGAGCTTCCATATCAGCTCTTAATCAAATCAAATCTTTTAAGGGGTTGCCATTACTTTACATCGAGAAAGATGAGAAGAAATGTACTAAATGTGGTGTATGTAAACGTGTGTGTTTTGTACAGGTTAATGATGTCTATGAACAAAAAGGTGGAAAAATTGGTACGTCTCAATGTATGCTCTGTACAAGATGTGTGGAAATGTGTCCCTATGAAGATACTCTTAAAGTAAAACTTTGTAACAAATCTGTATTCAGTTCAAGAAATTGGTTAGAACCATCAATAGCAAATGATAAAAATAAAAGAGATTAAAACTGTTAATCATTAGACAACCTCCAAAAACCCACATTTTACCCCTAAAACATGGCGTATAGCAGTGTTTCAAACCATATTTAGAAGGTTTCCGTAATGGTTAACTGCCTTGTTTGTTAGGCTTCCCGACCATTGTCCAAGTTTGCAGTTTTTACTTCTTTTCCACAAACGAAACATAGGCTACCATTAGTTAGGAAGAATAAATTAAAAAGTTAATGTGATGTTATACGTTCAGGGTGTGTATAAATGTTTATGCGGTTGTCGCGTACAAATCCTGCTAATGTGATGTTAGCTTTTTGGGATGAAATTATACCTGAATTTAGAACTGCTGCTACAGATGCAACTATAGGTAAACCTGCTTTTGCAGTTTTGTAGATCATATCACCAGGTACACGTCCGGTAATTAGCATGAAACATTGCCCAAAATTTATTTGCGAAAGTAAACCTTTGCCGATAACTTTGTCAACAGTATTGTGACGTCCAACATCTTCTGAGAAAGCAACCATCTGACCATCAGCTTTAAAGATACCACTATCATGTAGGCCACCTGTTGCTCTAAATTCTTTTGCTTTTTCATTCATCTGTTTAATAGCTTCAAGTAAGGTTTGAGCTTTTACAGTAATGTTAGAGTTTACAGTAACAATTTTATCGTCATGCTGATATGCAGAAGTAGAGTTTTTTAGGAGCGATACGATTCTTGCGCTTTTACGCCTATTTTTCACACGGTTATCAACATTTATATTTGATTTAAATTGTAATTTGCAAATATTTGTCATTTCACATGATGTGATGCTTTCAATTTCGTTTATAGTGTGCAAAATTTCTTCTGCAAATAAATAACCCACTGATAGTTCTTTAAATTGTGAAGGCGAACACCAAATAACAAAACTGTAAACATCATTTATAATTATTTTTAGGGGAACCTCTTCAGCGACAAAATCACCCATTTTGGTTACAGACCCCATTGTTAAATCAATTTTTGTCATATCTACCTGTCGCATAAAATCATCTCATAACAAATATCGAGTTAATTGTACTTGATAACTTCTTCGGATAAAAAGTTTGGGACAAAAATCGTTGATGACATAAAATATTTAAGAGCATCGTAAAAAAAGGATTAATTAGCAGCACGAGAAAAATTTTACCATATATTTGACGGGTCTAAACTATTGTGCATTGTCATTAAACGATTTTTCACACAATCTCTTCACAACATTTACTCTTGACATTACACAAAACTGATCGTACTTCACAATGTACAGTGATACATAGAATACAGTAAAACTTTTAGTTACTTGCTATAGTCGTTAGTCTTAGTTATTATCTTGACAGTTTTACTGGTGTTGCCATGCAGTTTTTGTGTTTTTATACGTCTAATTTGACCATTTGATAATGCATTTATTCAGTTTAAAAATACAAAAATAATAAAGACTAAAAACTTGGAACAAATGTTAAAACAAAGCATAAAGCGTTTAAGAGAACAGTTTCTTTTTAGACATGTTTTTTTGGCTTGTCTTCAAAAATTTTAGTTACATTTTGTAAAGATCCAAATAGAATAATAACTCTGATAAACGAAAACTATTAAGAGTTTTCACCTTAGGCAATAAACCATTTTTCATAGCTTTGCTGTTTTTAACGTTTCTTTTTGGAGAATAATTCTTGCATTTCACCATTATTTTTCGTGAACTTGCCCATTCGCGAAGGTTATTAAACTACAAATCTCTACTCTTAAACTATTAACACTAGTCAAGCAAAAATGTTGACTCCAAGAGAAAATATTAAACATGAAAAAAACCATGCAAAAAAAGTAACGCAAAAAACAGCAGAAAAATACCCAAAAAGAAATAGAAACACAGAAAAAAATGAAAAAACCACACAAAACACAACAAAAGTGATTTTTAAGAATCATCGTTTGTTTTCTCTTTTCCTTTCTACCCATAAATTCATAAGTTGTTCATACTTTTCGGAATCATGTGATACTACATACTGGTTTTTAAAAAATTTTTTGCTGTAGAGATGAATTAGGCAAAGATATTTATTACCTCACTACCACAAAATAATTATGAACCCTACAGACAAAACTTTTACAGTGTTGCTTATTGTTTTGTTAGTAACAAATCTGCTTATATTATCAATTGTACCTGCAAATGCACAAGCTACATCTAAACCGTCAGTTCCACAATTCACTGTAAAGTTTGTTGACTACTCCTATGATGTACCATCTGTTACCTCGAATACTATTGATCAGTACACAGGAGAAAAAATCACAAACATTACACCAGGCTACCACATAGAGAACAAGACAATAGAAATTACAATAAAAAACCAACACTTCATACCATACAATGACTCAAAAGGCATTAACTATTATCTGTATTTTTTTGTTCAGTCTAAGGGATATTTTGGTGATGAATGGCAGGATTGGGGTTCAACAGTTCAATCAATAGATCTGTATGGAGGGGGTTTTCAGTCATGGATCCCATCATTATATTCGCAAGGTAGTATAGTGTCACGTCCTGCAAATTATGCCACTGGTGCTCAGGTGGATTTTCGAGTTGAAGCAAGAATTGGACATTATTATCTCGAAAGACCTGACAGTATATTTAGCTTATCTATCTTTACGGCTGATGCGACGAGCGGTTGGAGTAAGGTTCAAACATTCACTATGCCGGGTGCCTCTTCACCTGCACCTACGCAAACAATCCCACCAACAAATCCAACAGCAACAACTGATACCAATTACCCTCAACAACCTGAACAAAACCAACCACCAAGTTTTGTGTTTCAGCCATCCTTTCTGTTGTGGGTTGGCGCACTCCTCTTTGCAGGCATCGCTATAGCTGTGATAGTGATGTTCACTAAAAAACACTTAAAACCTCCAAACTACAACAACCCAACCCACAACCAATAACCACACAGTTTTCCGAAATCACATAGACTAAATATAATAAGTTGAGTTTGCAGGTTTCAAATTATTAGTGTTTTCGGTTTTTTGTTATTTTCTATTCTTGTTTGGTCTTTTGTAGCAATGTTTATAAATGGTGTTTTGATGTACCAATTTTTGTAGCTACCTTTCGCTAAAGAGGTTTCATGCATGAGGAGAAATATTAAATTCAAGATTGATTTGCATAGTTTCTATAACAGAAAGGCTGTATTTCTTGTTTCTTTACTGCTTATGGTTAGTATTGGGTTATTCTTTTTTATTTCTGCATTTGAGAATGTTTCTCCTTTTGTATCTGGAATTTCTGACATTGTGGTTAGCAATGAAATTGAACTTAAAAATGCTATTACTGATCGACAATTTGATGGGCCTGTTGTTATAGCCCTTGACAAAGACATCACAATAACAGATGGTTCACTTATTATTTCAGCGTTCACAAACATTACCTTAACAAGTAACAAAGCATCCGGATTTTACAAACTAATCGGTGCAACGACTGCCGCCATTCTTCAAGTTGATAGCGGTGGCATACTGATTATTAATGGCATTATTATAACTCATACAAATGGCACTCGTAGTTGTGGAGTAGTCAATATGGGTACTTTAATTATGCGTGCTGGCGAAATTTCAGATAACTATGTGGGTATTGGTGGCAGTAGCTTCTTTTCTTCTGTTGAACATAGTTATGGAGGGGGTGTGATGAACGCGGGTGTTTTTGAGATGTATGGTGGTAAAATTTCAGGCAACAACGCTCGAGCTATTGGCAATGGCGGTGGCGTGTACAATGGTGGAGGAGATTCTATTTTTATGATGTATGGTGGAGAAATTTCAGGCAACACGGCAACTAATGGTGGTGGAGTGTGCAATGGTGGCATTTTTGTAATGTTTGGTGGCGAAATTTTAGGTAACACTGCTGAGGATGGCGGTGGTGTGTGTAACTGGGGTAACTTTACTATAGTTGGTGGTTCAATTACTAGTAATACTGCTGATTATGGTGGTGGCGTATACAACAGAAACTCCGTTTTGGGTGGTGTTTATTTTTTTGATGCACATGGTGGTAAAATTTTAGATAACGTTGCTACATATGGTGATAACGATGATGATGTATTTCATGATACTGATACGAATTCATCTAGTAACAGAGATACTCCTTCAACAGTGGTTCCAAATACGATATTTATTGGGATGATGTTATTAGTTAGGGCAGTTGTGATAGTTGTAATACTTATAATTGCTCTGATTGTTCACGATAAACGCATGAAAAAATATGCACAGCCAAACACCAACCAATAAACCCAAAAAACACAAACAAAAAAACTAAAAAGACAAAATCTGCACCAAACACCACCAGAACTACAACAAAAAACAAAACAACACCAACACGACCAATGTGCGTCCGTAAAAGGCTGAATTGACATCGCCGAAAGCGGCCCTAGATTGATGAAACATATAGGTGGCCATCGTATTATCCAACGCCGAAAGACAAAAGAGGACCATAGCATTACGAAAAAACACCTGCGCTCGAAATCAGTGTATGAACTCGAGATGCAAGGCCAACGTGTGGCATGGCTACGGCTAAACTGCAAAAAACTTAACTCCACGTAGAACGCACGAACATTAAACAAACCGCTTACAAACAACAAAAACCCCCCACAAACAACAAACACAAAAGACACAAATAAACCCACATTATTTATCAAATACAACGACTTAACATATAAGATAACAAATAATTTATAAACAATCAACACAAATACATCACATGCAAAATACACAACAAAACACGCAA
>WRNB01000010.1 GCA_009776805.1 Candidatus Bathycorpusculum grumuli
CAACTACAAAATAACAACACCACACACAAACCCAAACACACAAAAACTAGACCACAAACACACAACACCAAACCAAACAAACAACCACCCACACAACCCACCAGACTGTCTGAAAACTAACCGAAATTACAAGTTAAAATCAAAAACTAGCTGATTCAGAATATTTAAACATGAAAAACGTAAAAATATTTTTAAAACATAGATTTTTAGAATCGTTTACAACTGTAAAAATTCTGTGACCTATTTTTCAGACAGTCTCCCACACTTGATACTAAACCTCCACCTACACAGATACCTAACCACATGCACTCCAGCCAACGACTACAAACAAAAACCACAAAAAACATAAAGTCATGTAACTAACAAACCAACAAACACCAAACAACAAAACAATCACAAACTCCCAATCAAACAACAAAACAACCATAAAACAAACCTTCCACATCTTTACACTAATGATAAACAATGCCGGTCTCTACGGCAAACAAACACAAGCTACAAACGGCACCAAATTCCGCACAAACAACAACCACAACCCCACCACACTAAAAGAAAAAATCGCAAACATCGACAAACAAATAACACAACACCTAACAAAGAACAAAAAAAGCCAACAAGGAGTTTTGCGCCATAGTGAAGGATAGTTATAGTTCTGATGTTATAGCAAATTATAATAAACTCGAAAGGGTCGCTACCATCTCTAAAGACCGTAAAGGAGCGCAATAAGAATGACTGAAACATGTACACTGAAGAAAGGGTTCGAGAACTCAGTTCCCGCCTCAATTCGAGAGGTTATAAGGGAGCTAGTTAGCAATCCAACATGGTTGAAAATATGTGAAGTCATCTATAGTGTCCCAATGAGTGTACACGTTACACAACATACCCTAATTGCAGAAATGAAGACTTACATCGAGGATAACAATGTCGATTACCTCGAGTTAACCGAGAACTTAAAAGAGTTACACAAAAAGAAGTATATCCACCTAGAAAAACATAGCTCCATTGACTATTATCTAACGCCAATAACGATTGAAGCCATAGAAGTTATACACATAATGGACAAACAAATAATCGACCCGGTCATTAAAGAGCTTAAAACAGAGCAGGTATACGAGGATAACAACGAGACACAGACAAAACATAAGATATACTCTTACTTAGTTGCACAAGAGCCCTAGGGATCGGAAAGGCAAGTGCCCCAAGTAGCAAAAGATAGTTCTGAAAACGCAACAGTTATCAGAAAAGAAGCTGTAATAACTGACAAGTTTGAAGCTGTTGCGTTTGAGGAAGCACTCAATAATCTAAAAGGAAGATACACAGAAGCACTTGATAATCTAAAAAAGAGATACACTAAGAAAAAACTCGATTGTCGGTGTTGGGGGAAATTGCAACAGAAATAGCATTATCAGCCTTGAACTAAGTAGACAGTTAGAACCATTGTTAGCAATGACCCACTAGAATCCAACAACAGAAAACCTAACGAATCTTTTGAAGTGCCTATTGCCAACCTCTACTATTGCTTGCCAAGCCACTCAGGCTAGGAGAAGCGTACACTACAACAGAAAAATCCAATTCTAATGTTTCTTTTCAATTTGTTTCTGTTGACGTTCACGTTTTGGACAGAGTTTGTGAATATATCACTAAAAAACACTGAAGGACGAAAAAAGAGCAGGGCATTTAAGCAATGCTGCGCTAAAGAAGTTTGAAAAGTTGACCATGAAGGCAACAAGGCAAAAACTCTACTGGATAACACCAGAAAATGTTAATGCGGTTATTAAAGAAAGTAGTGAATTTAGAAAAACTGTTCGCGGCTCAGCCGTTGGTTCACTCAGATAGTTATAGTTTAACCAATTGAAGACAGTATAGATTAGACATTGTTTACATTTTGCAACACCTGCTCTTTTTGTTTAAGTAGATTTAATCCATAGTACGCACGATTCCTAAACCTTGTCGTGCAGGGGTGGCGTTGCCGATACAACCTCATCATGACGGCGAAAATCAGCCTATAACAACAGCTAAACGGAATGCTGTTGATAGAGCCTGATTTTTGGGGCTATCTCTGAAACCGTCTTGCTGAGGTTTGGAGTGCGATAACGTAAAAGAGAAATTTTGATTGTGGCGAAACCAAAATTACGCTCGAATGGGGCGTTTCAAAATTAACCGAAAAAGCTCCTGCTTTGTGATTAGTGTCTTTGCAAGTGGGTACAAAGTCACTATTGATTTATTAAGGATTACTTCCGATTGGGTGGTTGCGTTTGTTTCTCTCTTGTCCGGTGTTATTTTTGTTGCGTGATTAACTGTACTAAATGGTATTTTATTTAGACATATTATTTCAGTTCAACAAAAGCATGTATATGTTGTCATGTTTGTATGCATACTCACGCTAACTAAACACGTATCAAAGTTTAGATATAAATATTAACTTATTAGTAGTTTTGTCAAAATAGTTTATAAAAAAATTAAAAGAAAATAAAAATGGTTTATTTTAGTGGTACATACATTGATGATCGTGATGCGCCGATACCAGGGGTTCCGTGTCTAACCGGTTTATTAGTTATAGCAAACTCGCCAAGGTAGTGACCAATCATATCTGGTTTAATGTCAACAGCAACGAATTCTTTACCGTTATGTATCGCAATTTTTACACCTACCATTTCTGGGAGAATAATCAAATCGCGTACATGTGTTTTTAGGTTCGTTTCTTTACCTTGCTTTTGTTGTTCTTTTGCAACACGTAATTTTTCCAGCAATATGCGTTGTTCTGGTGTTAATCCACGTTGTAGGCTTCTTCGTTGTCTTGACGGAAGCAAAGTTATGAATTCATCCATAGACATGCCTTCAATACTTTGAAGGCTGTGTCCACGATAGCTAAATTCTTTTATGGGCATTTTTTATCTATCCTCACTTTTTTATCTTAGTGCTCGTTTCTTTTTCTGTCCTGGTCCTCTTGCAGCGATTAAACCGACTTTTTGTCCTGGAGGTGCACCATGTGAAGTTGTTGTTGTTCTGCGTGCGCTACGTTTGCTGCTACCATAGGGGTGAACTGCTGGAACCATTTTTCGGCCACTAGTTCTTGGATATTTATGGCCTTTTGCTTTCATTAAATGGAATTTTTCACCTGCTTTGAGGAATGGTTTTTCCATTCTACCAGAGGCTGCAACTACACCAATAGTTGCCATACAAAAGTTATCAATGTATCTTGTACGTCCTGATGGTAATCGGATCATGGTGCCTTGTGGTGTGTGACCGACAACAGTTGCGTAAGCACCTGATGAGCGAACCATTTTACCGCCGTCACCTGGACGAAGTTCAAGGTTACAAACCATAGTGCCTTCAGTAATTCGCCCAAGAGACATAATATTGCCTATTTCAACAGGAGAATTTCCGCCAAGACTGATTTGTTGGCCGATAAATACACCTTCTGGAACAATACTATAACAACTTAAACCGTTTTCAAGTGTGATTTGTGAAAGTGGTGAACCTCGTCCTGGATCATGAACCAACTCATTAATCGTTCCAGTTATTGCAAAATCGTAAAGTTCTTTTGGTGACTTTACAAATGGATACTTTGCGGGGGCAACACGTTTGTGAGTTGAAGCTCGGAAGTTTTGTCCACCGCGTCCACGTCGTTGTACACGAATACGTTTTCCCATAAGTCATGCCTTCTATAATTTTATCAGAGTATTCCTAATTTAATTGCTACATCAGATGCTTTGAATTCTTCAGTAAGCTTTACATAAGCTTTCTTTACGCCTTGATTAGTAATTTGCAAATTAACTTTGCTAACTTTAACCTCGTAAAGTTCTTCAACAGCCTTTTTGATATCAGCTTTCCCAGCTTTTAAACTTACAATAAAAATTAGTTTATTGTCTTTTTCCACCATAAGACTTGCTGATTCAGTCATCAGTGGATAAGAAATTATTTCATTATTATCCATTACACGTTTTCTCCATAAAGAGTATTTAATTGTTCAATAGCACCATTTGACCAAACTGTTAACCGTCCCGGATGCGTTCCAGGTGCTAACATTTCAGTGTTTAAGTTTAAAACAGTAGTTACTTGAACACCAGGTATATTGTTTGCTGCTGCAACCAAGTTTACGCCGTCACACACTACAATAAGTGGACCAACTGCTTGCTTCATCTTTCGCCCACGAAGTTTACCTTTTCCAGCACGAACAGTACGACTATCACGTACACGCGCGATATCACTATCAATACCTAAACTTGTAAAAACTGCTTCAACATCTTTTGCACGAACCAAATTTTCAATTGCATCATCAACAATTAATGGGATCTGTGCAATTTTTTCGATTTTATGTCCACGCTTTTCAACAACATCTTTTTGCGCAGTTGCTGCAATAGCAGACGTTAATGCTAATTTTGCTTCTTTCTTTGGAATATTTTTTACAATCTTTTTTTCTGCCTTTGGCGGGTGTGGTTGTCTTCCACCAACGGTACTTGGCGCAAAAGCCGCGCGTCCACTACCACCTTTTATACGGGGGACTCTTGCGATACCCATACCAGTTCCACGTGATTCTGCGGTTGTACGCTTTCCAGCCATTAGGTCACGTCCTTGTGGTTGGATACGATTTGATTGGATAGCTAAAACGGCACGTTTAATCACATCTGGCCGTATGGGAGTTGAAAAGACTTGAGGAAGAGTAACCATTCCAGTTACTTTGCCTTGCAGGTCAAAAATTTCTGCTGTTCTTTCTGTCATTGCAATTCACTTTACTTTCCTTGTGTAGATTCTATTGAAATGTATGTCACTTGCGGTGAAGCGTCTATAGCATCTGTTGGTGGCCGTGCAGGAACACGTAAACGTAATTGCCGTTTTTCTGTACCAGGAACACTACCTTCAATTATAACGTATGAACCTTTAACTTCACCATAACGAATGAAACCACCTTTAACTGTTGCTTCTTTACCGTCTTTACCAATTTTCATAATTCGTTTATTGTATTCTATACGCTGATGATAACCCATTTGACCAGCTCTGGCAACTGAGTACATAAGATGGTGTGGGTTCCATGGACCTAAAGTAGCAATACCACGCTTAGTTTTACGACCTTTATGTTGAAGTTTAGTTACACCCCAACGTTTTACTGGACCTTGATAACCTTTACCGACTGTTATACCTGCAACATCGATGTATTGACCCTCTTTGAACACTTCTTCAAGTGTTATTGTCTTACCTAAGAGTTTTTTTGCATATTCGAATTGTTGCTGAATGTTACCTCCACCTATTTGGATTTCAGAGATTTCAGGTTTCTTTTTAGCAAGACCTGTTTGTGAGGGCTGAGTGGCTGTAACTACACGAATAGCTATGGTTTGATCAAGGTTTTTCTCTACTTTTTCCAACATTGCATCCGTGTCAAAGTTTTCAGGCAAAATTAATGCCCTGTTAAGTATTACTGGTGGATTTTTCATCCAAACTTCGCTGATATTTTGCAGACCATATGGTGTTTTCATATATGTTTTAAAGCCGCATATAATTATTGGTGGTGTTTCCAACACGGTTACGGCTTTCATGACTTCTTTACCAAAGTGAGGTGACCGTTTTTTGTCTTCAATTGTGAAGATATATGTCATACCAGCTTTGTAAGCTGCAAATCCTAAAAGCTTAGGTGAATCTGATTTAATTTCTGGCCAATAACGTATTCTAGCTTCGGGATTTTTAGCCCGTTTCCTAGGCAAATATGCTAATGAACCATGTCTTGGAGCATGAACTTTTCTATGTCCCATTGTACTTCCGCTTCGCGCCTGTAGCAAATATAAAATAGAGTTATAAACATTACCATTAAAAATTAAAAATAGCGTAAAACCCTAAGTAAAAACAATTAACATACCTGCAAGTTATCTTTTACTGTTAAAAGCATACAATAATAAAGTATCGTTTGCAAAAATACAGAACATTAAAAAATATAGAATTTTTCAATTTTTCACCCTCTTTTTTCCAGAAAAAAACTTGTGGCAAAACTATGTTGGGCTCAACCAACTTGGACAAAAATACCATTCTTTGTTTAACGTTTTCTCATCCTTAAACTTTAACAAAATACCCATTAGACTACAACAAAATTTTATTATAGTAAATCAAAATAACATTGACATGTGTGTTTCTGGTTGTTGCTTTAGATACAACTCTTTTACCATATTTTTCATGATTTACCATGTTACGACGTGAAAAACAAGACATTACAAATTCATTTTACTATAAGTTAACCCTCCGAAAACAAATGTTTTAGACTTCAAACCGATAAAAACACAAATAAATTCAACAGTTACCCCATCAAATTTCCCTACTTCACCCTACCACACATAACATCACCAAATAGTTAGAGGTTTTCGGAAGCTGTATTTTGAATTTGTTGTGTTAATCCGCTTTTTAGGTTGTTACTTTTTGTTGATGTTATGATAAAGTTATTTTGTCAGTTTGTTGTTATTTTTGTTATTGTCTGGTTGGGTACTATAATGAATCAAGACGGCAAAAAAGCTACAGGCTTACGCGATATGCCTAAGACCTTTAACAGTGAAGTGCTTACTGAGAGTCAATTACATGCCTTTTATTATGGAGATACTATGGCTATTCGCATGGGTGATAAGTGGGATTCTCCTTTGAAGAATTTGTTTGAGGAATGTATTGTTCCTTTAAGTAAAAACGCACATTTGTTACTGGGTCATCGTGGCTGTGGGAAAAGTACTGAACTTTGTAATTTGAAAACAAAGTTTGAGGCTGATGGGTTACCAGTTGAAATTATAGATTATGTGGAAAATGTTGATGTGTATGATACATCCTGCTGGGATGTTATGTTACTAATAACTGAAGGTTTATGTAAAATTGCTGATAGAAAAAATGTGCCACTTTCTAATAAAACATTGAAAGCTGTTTTTGATTATTTAACAAAAGATGTGGAAATTACTGAAAGCACACAAAAAATGGCTACAAACACCATAAAAGCTGATGTTGATGTGGGTCTTCCTTTTTTGAAGCACCTTTTGAATGTTTTTGCTGCTTTTAAAAACGAAATGATGATTAATAAAATAACCCATACTACTATGTCACAGAAAATGGAAAAACGTGCTTCAGAATGGATAGGTTATATTAACGAGATTTCTGACACGATCGCTAGTAAGTTAAGTGGAAAGCAACCTATTTTAATTTTTGATAATTTTGAAAAAATACAGCCACCTCAAAAGATATTTGATGTTTTGGAGTATTCTATTTTAGCTGGAATGCCTTTTCCGATTATTTACACTTTTCCCATTAGTTTGAATTATGATGCTCGTTACGTTTCGATAAAAAATTTCTATAAACCTCATACCTTGCCTATGATTAAAGTTTGTAATATTGATAAGAGTGAAAATCAAGAGGGTATTAATGTTATTAAGTCAATTGTGGAATTAAGGGCTGATTTTTCGCTTTTTGATGTTGATGCACTTGATTTGCTTATTAAGCAGACTGGTGGAGTTTTGCGAGATCTTTTTAACTGTATAATTACCGCTTCAAGGCGTGCAAGTAGACGAGGGGCAACTAAGATAGAGCACGAAGATGCTTTGCGGGCTCTTTTAGGACTTAGTTCTGATTTAGCTAGATTAATTTCTCAATCAGATTACCATATGTTAGCTAATATTTATAATGATCAAAAATATAGGCAAAAGATTGAAGATAAAGAGTTTTTACTTAACAAGATGCAGGCAATGGTGATTTTAGAGTACAATGGTAGGCGTTGGCATTATTTACATCCCCTGATTGCACAGTTTTTGGAAGAACAAGGGGTTGTTAAGAATTCAAGCGGATAACCTAAAGTTTATGAAACGATTAGTTGGATACTAGAGACAATGTTGATAGGTTTTTTTTGTTATAACTGCTTCACCATTATGCAACGCGAAATAGCATAACAGTATAAAACCAACAATGTTGGGATATATGATTTTGCAAGTAGACCATCGTCTTATTCTTATGCCAAGTTACGTTGTGTGGATTAAATCTCGCCAAGAAGTGGCTGTTTTTTTTCATATGTTCATAACCTACGCACAAATATTATAGCGTAACTTTTTTCGCATCATCGTAGCAAATATTTTGGTTACAAAAACCTATAAACACATTATTTTTACAAACACACAATAGTTCAGATCATTGTGAAAAAGCGACCTGCAAAATGTGTGCGATGGTTATGGACGTATGGTTTTTTGTTTTTCTCTGTTTTTCTGATATCGTGGTTTTTTGTGGTGTAAACTATGTATGCACATTTTTTTGGATTAAAATATTTGTTTTTGTACTTTGTGGCAAACTCGCGCCCTTAAGACGGGCACTCTAAGAAACCAATTCGCTCAAGTTTATCATATTCTGTGCGTATATCCGACTTATCAAAATGTGGTTTAAGTTCGTATACACGATTACACAAAGTCGATTTATCCATAGATGTTCCATTCATGATGTGAGCATTGTACACGTAAACAATTGTTGCTGTAAGTTCCCATTTACGCGCTGTGTAATCCTGAAAATTTTTTACAATTTCATCAATTGCATCGGTACATTCTTTAGGAAAATTATCGTCTAGTTTGCTTGACTTCGCATAGATTTTATATCCGACAGAGCCTTCTGCTAAATCATATTGAACAATTCGAACTAGACCATCACGTTCCGCTATATCAGTATACGTCAGTACCTCCACATCATAAGGTCCATACGTATAAATCGAAAATTCATAGTTCAATGGTACTTTGTATACCTGTTGCAAGAGGTACATGGCCTTCATCATGCCTGTTTTGCTCAATCCACTCAATTTTTTGGCTACATGGGCAATAGCGTATTCACGAAGTCTATAGGTATCCATATTATTTACCTCTTGTCGGCGTATAAAAAACTTGTCGGTTAGGATCTATTAACCCTTTGATGAATTGTGACTGACTTTGAAGGGTAAATACTTTATTTCCCTCTGCTATCCAAATTTGTTTGTCTGGCTTATACCAATATATTTTTTCATACCGATCAATGTAATGTACTGGGTGTTCTTTCTTCAATTTTTCAATTTGATTGTAATCGGTACGGGTAGGCTTATCTTTAGTTGTGTATACTTCTTTATAATGAAGGCGTTCGTGTATCCTTTTACAATGTTCTTTTTCCTGATTTTTGTTAATTGCTCCCAATACTGTCCAGTCGTCTAGTTTCATGTATTCATCTATGGCATCTGGAGGTGGAAACATTTGGTTCTCGTGACCTATAGATGGTAATACTTCTTTGATTGCTTCTGTAATGTGGTAATCATAAATTCTACGTACTTTATGACAGTATACCTGATTAAACATCTGATATCGAGCAATCACAAAGCTTTCGGCTACATACAGACCTTTTCTATCAATAGCTAAAACAAGTCCATATTGTTCCCCTTCAGCGGTTTTATCCATTTTGACAGATAAACAATTAATCAACCTTGGCATATCATAATGACCGTAACTTACACCAATATGTGCGGAGTCTCTTAGGAGATAATCTGCCCTATCTGCATCTATTTGACTTGAAATAATTTGCCGAAAGAAAAGGTGCTCAACACTTCCGTATATGGCCGCTTCATTTTTATCTAAAAGTGCTGTAACATCGGTTACTTTTATTGCAATATGATGACCCAGTTTTGTATCTTCAATTAACTCTTTAAAGTAGTACTTTATGGCTGCTACGCCATAATTTTCATGGTCATAGCATTTGTTATCTGAACGTTTGGGCATTAATTCCTCTCCAGCATGAGAAAATGGTGCATGTCCAACATCATGTAAAAGAGCCGCTAAACGTACGATTTTTCTAAAACGTTTCTTTGCGATACCAAAATCTGCGGATTCAAAATATTTCTGAATTGTATCCGTACAGTTATTCATTATGTGGTCATACATATTTGTGGCCATTTGCATTACGCCGAGTGAATGTTCAAAACGTGTATGACATGCTCCGGGGTAGACCATGTCTGTAAATGCCAGTTGCTTGATACGACGGAGTCGCTGAAAAATAGGGTGATTTACAATAGCTTGTTCTTGCTCGTCTATTTCAATGAAGCCGTATATAACATCGCGAATATACTTTTTTGAAACCATACGTCCACCGCATTTTTTAATTATTGAATTAGTCATCTTATATGTAAAGTATCTGGCAGATTTTAGGTCATATGTCAAAATAATTTATTAGATTAGTGACACATGTATGATTATCCAAGTTTTTTTGTTTTTTCTACTATAAATTCTGTTTGAATTATCAAAAATTTATTCACATATATTTTCCAAACAATATACATAAGTCACTTCCATTAGTTTGAACTAATTAAAAAACTCAAAAAAATCATGGCTACATAAAACGCATGTATTCAGCTCATGTTTTTAGGGAACTTTTATTGAGCACAAATACATAGACATGTATAAATCAGGCTGCACAAAAACGTTGAAAACAACACCAATAACCACTATGTACAACACCTATGCATTAGGTACAGTTATACACTGCATGTTTGGAATTTTATTGTGATTATTGCGCAGTCTGAAACAACCATGTTTGTGGAATAAAAAGACACATATGTTTAATATTTAATGAAAAACAAGTTAACTAAAGGCGTGTTTTCATTGAGAGTTAAATACATATTATATGATAAGTTTCTAAACGTGTACACTCTCAAAAAATGGAAAACATAATAAAGCAAACATAATACTTACCTATGTCAAAGATTAACACGTTTTTTTGTAGTTATTACATCATATATTTGTTGGGCAGCCTCTTTAGGAGCAAGTTCAAAAGTTTTCACCACCACTTCAGGGTTTAACGGCACTTCATAGGGTTGACCAACACCAGGAACAGTATTTAACGACTTGTTTTGCATAGCTTTTTGATAAATCTGTGTTGGCGCGTTATAAGTTTCTTTTCGTGCTACTTCACGCGCAACACACACATCAAAAGGACAATCAACATATACTTCTATAAAAAAAGGTATTTGGGAGCGTGCATCATCACGATATCGCCTAAGATTTCCAGTAGCGTCAATCAAAACATTTACACCCTTTTGTGTTAGTAACTTTGCTATATGAACTATAGTTGCATAAACAAAATCTCGTTCTTCAAGACTATAAGTTGGGTTAGGTATTAGATTTTTACGCAATTCATCTGACGATAGCATTTTGGCAGAAAGATTGTTTTGCCTTAAAATGTCCAGTAATGCTCGAGAAATCACTGATTTACCACTTCCAGGAAAACCAGTTAACCAAACACACCAACCGTCATCCGAATTCATAGATTATTTTCCACAAGAAAATAAAAGGCAAAGTCTTGTTTAAGTCTATCTATTTATAACTTAAAATTAAAACATGCTCAAATATCACTTAATAGATAGTGTTTAAATGCAATATTTATATGAGTAGAACAGGTGTTTTTTGTGACTGTAAATTTAGAAACTATTTTTGTTGCGTTTTCGTGAACAAAGATGTTGTAATGGTTGTAATTGGAAGTAATGTGCGTTGCAGTGATATACGTGCTTGCAATATCTAGTCAGTTAAAATTAGATTTTTAGTTATTGCATAATTATTATTGTTGTTGTTTTGTTTTTTGCATTATTTATCTGTTCTATTATATACTATAACTATATGTAAGATGTTTGTAAATTGTACTTGCATATAACACGAGTATAAATTAATATAATAGTGTAGATGAACATAAATCATATAGGTAAACTGGTGTCTTTTCAAGTCTACAAAAACAATATCAAAGTACCCAACTCGGCTGTGCCGAAACCAAAACACACAAAATTTCTACACAATTTGCAAAGAATTTTACCCGTAAGATACTAAAATGCCAAAATAAAGACTATGTGTCTGTCTAATAATTAGTCAAGAGAAAGTATCAACATGTCAGCAATTTAGATATCTTTGCTGAAACAGCAACACAGTAGAATTAAACATAGTTTTCAAACAAAAAAAGAGTTGTTTGCACAAAGACTCCTTTTTGATTATGTTATCAGTCCGTATTTTACCTTTATTCTGTCGAGTTTTTCGAGCATAGGTCGGGCGGCAACTGCAAGGAAAACCACTGTGGCAAAAGCATGAACCAAATCAAAAGGAATGCCCTGCAAATAAGCCGCAAAAAACATAGCTCTTGTCGGTTGACTCTGCAGCATCAACACCATAGCAGGATTCATAAGACCACCGTATATGAGAAAAGTGGCAAGTCCACCAAATACGCATAGAGAAGTTTTACTTCGCAGTAACAATCCTTTTTTAAACAAAATTCCCGCAAGAAAACCAATAATACCAAAAGCGAACATTTGCCAAGGAGTCCAAGGACCTTGACCAAAAAACATGTTACTAACAAATCCAGTCATAGCACCCACTAAAAATCCTGCTTCACCCCCAAAAGCCACACCCGTAATAATCACCATAGCTATCACGGGTTTAAACTGTGGCAGCATAAAAAAGGCAACACGTCCCGCTACGCCAATAGCGCACAGTACAGCAATAACAACCAGTTCCCGTGACTGCGGCTTTCTGCGTTCAAATATCAACGTAAACGGCAACATAGTTTCCAAAATAATCAATAAAGAAATGAAATAATATTGGCGATCTCCAAAAAAATATGTACCGCAATATATGGTAAGGGGAATTGCCAGCAGAATCATTACAGTAGCGGCAATTGTGCGTTTACTTAATTTACGAGATGATGGCACAGTTTGCACAGTCCACTCTTTTTGCCCACGTCTCCAAGATAAAGCAGCAACAGCGACAACTACCTCAACGCCAAAAGCTAACATTAAACCAACATACAACCATACAGCAGTGGGATCACTTGCCACTACAACAGCTTCATTCCCTCCAGAAATAAAATCAGTAAATCCGCTCCAATGTTGAACCACAAAAAGAGCAGTTAAAATAAACGCAACACCAGTAACGCATAACACGCCGATTCTGGGCAGAGTTAATTTTTTTGCAGTGGTTTTTGATTTAGTAACATCAGTTTTCTCTTCAACTATACTACAAGTTCCACTATTATCGATCAATTCAGGTAATGGTGGCGGTGGGAGCGGTGATCCGCCTAAGGCCGTGATAACATCATTTGCCGTAACCGCCTCCGGCAACACATGACGCGCCATACGATTAGCAGCAGAAGTGTAAAAACTGTTACCGCTAAAAAATGCTCGAGGATGATTTTCAGTAACAATGTTGCCATCAAAAAACAAGGCACAATGATCAGCATGTTCAGCACAAAACTCAAGGTCATGACTTACCATAATCACCGTTACACCAGCATTTGTTAACTTGTGTAAAATAGAAGCAAACACCGTCTTAAACTCAGCATCCAACCCCTTAGTTGGCTCATCTAAAAGTAAAACATGTGGCTCTAAAAGCAACACTTTTGCCAACGCCGCTCGTTGTTGCTCACCACCCGAAAGATCGTAAGGATGAGAGTCCAAAAGATTCTCAAGGCGACAGAGTGCAACCATGTTACGTAGTTTATCTTGTTTTTCAGTTTTTGATAATTTACTCTCTGACAAAATTTCCAGCAAGTCTTCTCGTACAGTTTTTGCCACAAACAAACTCTGCGGATTCTGCGGCAATACCCCTAATAGTTTATCAAATAGTTTGCCAGATGGAAAATCGTCAATCTCTGTTCCCTGTATTTTCACTTTGCCACGATAAGGTTTATTCAAACCAGCAATCAAAGATAGCATAGTGGTTTTACCCGTACCATTACCACCAAGCACAGCAATCAAAACACCAGGATAGGCTTTAAAAGATAAGCCTTTAATCACATCTGGTGCGTCCTTGTCATATTTGAACCATACCTCATCCAATTCAACAGCAACATTAGCGTTCATAGATGTAGCAGGCGGCGTAGGTAGAGACTGTTTTATTTTCATCTCAGATAGCCATTCACGTCCATCTCGCACTGTAACAGGACAATGCAGAGCACTCTCTACACCAGCCCACACGCGCATAGGAACAGGCATTGCATGAAACATTCCATGCCCTGATGAACGTAAAATCGTACCTACATGAGCAGGTTTTCCTTCACAAACAATTTTTCCCTTATCCATAACCACAGCACGACTGGCCAAAGGAAACACTTCCTCCAACCGATGCTCAGTCAAAATAACCGTAACACCTAACTCACGATTAATCTTCCCCACTGTAGCCAAAAAATCAGCTGCCGCAATAGGATCAAGCTGACTAGTAGGCTCATCCAAAATAAGCAAAGAAGGCTGCAACGCCATAATTGAGGCAAGAGCTAAGAGCTGTTTTTGTCCACCTGACAGTTCTGTGACGTTTTTATAAAACCATGTTTGGATTCCGAAAAATGAAGCCATTTCTGCAACACGGAGTCGAATAGTTGGTGTGTCAAAGCCGAGGGATTCCAGTCCAAAAGCCAACTCATGCCACACTTTATCTGTGACAATTTGGTTTTCGGGGCTTTGCATGACAAATCCAATTTTTGATGAGGCGTCACGGCTGGAAAGCTCAGTTAGCGATATGCCTTCAAATAGAACATCACCACTTTTTGCCCCATAGGGTATAAGTACGGGTTTTAATTGTCGAAGTAGAGTAGTTTTACCAGATCCCGAAGGACCGCACAACACAATAAACTCGCCAGGTTTCACGGTGAGGTTAATTTCAGCTAAAGTTGGAGCTTCACGTTCAGGATATGTAAAAGTTAAATCTTTGACATTGATACAGTCATTTATAGTTTGTTTATAGTTCTCCATTTCAAATCTCCAACTATATTTATAATTATAGGCATGGCACATAGGGCAAAGTATAGAACAAATAGGCCTGCTTGCCAAACATCAAAAGCTGTGCCGTACATGATTGGCATATATACGAATTTCAATTTTCCAAGCATTATTCCAGTAATAATTCCCCCACCACACAATAACAGAAACAACATAGCATTCTTGTCTCGCTTATCAAAACGGTAAATAGAAAAAGCTGTACGCCCTGGCAAGCCATATCCTCTGCTTTTCATACTATCCGCAGTTTCAATAGCGTTCTCCAGTGCCCATGTCACCAGCACCGATAATATTTTAATACCGTGTTTAGCACGTTTCAAGATTCCACCATTACTCACATCACGCCCTACACATTTCTGTGCGTTTGAAATAATCTTAATTTGCGTTGTGAAATGGGGTACAAATCGTAAAGACATAGATAAAATCAAAGATAATGCAGGAATAAGTCGTCCAAATAAATATACAAATTTGTCACTGCTCATAACAGCGTTAAAACAGGAAAACCAGCCAATCACTGTTATCAACAAAAACGCTGCAAACACGCCATATATAATAGATTCTAATGTCAATGGATTACCACTTGGAAGATAAGCAAGTATTGTTACACCCTGATGGGAAAAAAGTGGATTAATGAGTATGGTTATGAGTAGTAGAGGTAGCATATATAGTAGATTAAATCGTGCAGTTTTTTTTCCTCTCAAATAAAGTGAATAAATCAAAGCGCAAATCAAAGATAGTCCAAGGCAGACTGGGTGATTAAGAACCATGGCAAAGCCGATTACTAGTACAAAAAAGAGCATGGAAACTGTTGGATGGTAGCCTGAAAATGCGTCTTTATTCAATTATTTGTCCGCCTATTGCATAGCCGCCACCCACATCCTTGCCTAAGTCGCAGGTGTAGACCCATTCAATAACATCACCCTGCTTTAGCACATATCGGCTTGCGCCGTAATTTGGGAACCAGTTGTTGACTTTATACATCCAGCCAGAAAGTCCGCCACAATCAAACTCGTAAATATTGTGAATACCTTGAATATAAGCTGAGTTGTATATAGGTGTGAATTTGAACTCCATATGGATACGTTCATCACGTGTTACTTGTTTTAGCACATCAAAAACGTTCTCACCTTCACTAAAAGTTACAATCACAGGTGCTAAAATTACGCCGTCTTCTGGTAAAACGCCCAACTTGTCCTTGTTAAACGTATCCATATTATCCAGAATTGTATCGCAACGAATAGATATTGTAGCTGTGTATTTTTTATTATTATCAACAGTCACATCTTCTGGTTCTACAGGTTTTGGTTTTCCCTCGGGTACAGGATCAGTTTCATACTTATCCTTACCAGAAGAAGATGATGACGATGATGAGGAAGACTGTGAATTTGAAGAAGAAAAGGAGTTATCAGAGTTAACTTGTGCATCTAAAGATCCATCAGGTGTGTTATTGTCCATAGTTGGGGGATTGTTATTGTTGTTTGTTGATAAAGCGTCTGTGTTGTCTTTTTTTGGTCCGGGTTGGAGTATAAAAATGGCGGCCAGTACTATTATGATACACACTGCGGCGAGGTAGATTTTCGTTTGCTTTGTTTTCCAAAGTTCCATAGGGTTCACTTCATGCAATCAACTAATATGGAGTTTATTATCCAACCAAAATATTTAAACTTAAACTTAACTTAAATTAACTATAAGTTGAACAGAAACACAGACAACAACAAACCAAGAAACATAACTAACCCTTAAAAAACAAGCGACTACAAAATTATGTTAAAGTTACTTTTCTTGTATGTGTTTAGCTCTCAACGGAAATGAGTTTTTAATTAACATTTTTCCGCTAAAAACTAATTCTCCATGCCATTTTTATTCAACAATTATGATTACATACACATATTTATGATGTGTACTTGTGTGAGCTAAACATATACCTTTTCTTTAACACTCTAATAACAATAACCGTTTGGTTTTGTCCAAAAATGGAAAAAATTTAGCCAAAAATAGAAAAAATATATTGACAAAAACAAAAGTACAATTACACCGACAAGTGTTAAACATGAACAATAACTATTTACCACAAATTACAGACAAAAAAGGCAGTATTCGAAATTAGTTGAGTAATACACCAAAATAGAACATAATGACATGCGACACCAATAAATATACACGCCTTTAACACCCATAAAATATCACATTATAAAAACACAAAAACCACAAAAATTAACAACAACCAAACAAAACACAAAAAAAGCCACCAAAACAAAAAATAAAAAAATAGGCAGCAGATTAAACTGCCATTGAAACTATAAAAACAAAACAGTTTTAAACCATAACTACCTCACCTTGCTTTTTCCTATACCTAGAAAACAACACTACACCCAACACCACAATCAACAAAGAAACACCACCTATCCATAGCCACATATTCATACCACCCACAACATCATCCGAATTTTTAGCAACATCATCTCCAGAGTTTACATCATCATCAGTGTTTAAATTTGAACCACCATTATTTACATCAACCCCATTATTTGTACTAGAACCACCATTATTCGTATTGTTATTGCCACTATTTTGATTTGAACCACCATTATTCGTATTGTTATTGCCACTATTTTGATTTGAACCACCATTATTCGTATTGCCACCTGTGTTTGAATTTGAATTATCATCATCTGTATTACCACCTGTGTTTGAATTTGAGTCAATTGATTGTACTACAGCGTATAAACTTAGATGATCAGTATCAAATACAAGATACCCATCAATCAATTCTGCCTTCATATCAACCACATCACCGGTCGCATCAACATAATACACTTTACACTCTGCACCATCATAACCTTCAGGAACAGGAATAGAAACAACAATTTTTGCACCACCAAAAGAGTGAATTTCTTCATTATTCTTCAGTAAAGTTATACCAAAAAGCAAAAACTGTACATCTAAATCTTTCAACACTTCTTCAACCATATCATATGCAGCTCCAGACATCCACGGAATAACTTCAAGCTCCACCCCAGAAGACAACACACCTGGTTTTGCAGTAACAAAAATGCCAGTACCATTTTCAAGATCTTCCACAACCACATCAGAAACCGGATCAGTATTTACATTGTCATCCACCACCAACTCAATATCACTCATATCATACAACGAGTTTTTACCACTTACATACCTATCATACGCCACCAACGCATACGCAGCTTGTTCACTAGCCATCTGATCTACAGAACCACTCATTGTATGTTTAAAACCACCTGAAGATTCGTCACGATAAGTTAACAGGTTTTCTATAACACTAAAAAGAAAACTACCATCACTCGTGCCATCATAACCAAGAGCCGTCAACGCAACCAACACCTGTACTGTACTTTCACTGGATTTACCTTCACTACCATAAGAAAAGCTACCATCAGCCTCCTGCGTATCTTGCAACGCATAAACCGCTTTTTCCACAGCAACCTTCACCTGCGCATTACTCGCATAATAGGGAGCCAAAGCCTGCAACGCCATACCCGTAATATCCGCATCAGCATAACCACTTAAAGACCCAAGCAAATCCCAACCACCATTTGTCTTTTGACAGTCAAGCAAATATTCTATACACCATTGTCGCAAAGCCACGCCTTCAGCATTATCCAAATAGTCACCAGAGTCAAGCGCAATCAACGCAAAGATTACCCCATTAACACCCTGAGCCGCCAACTTGTACTCACCAGATCCATCTTTCTCAAGCAAAGCAGAAACCAAATCAAAACCTCGAAAATTAGAAGCGTTCACACCCATAGAGGTCAAAGCAAGAATAACACGCTCATTCTCAGTAATCTTTACACTATGAATCTTAACAATACCCGTAACAGAATCATAAGAATAAACATTACCAGAATCCCTAAGAAACGCTTCCAACGTATCTAAATAGGCACTGTTCCATGCAATATCCGTTATACCTCCCCGATTAAGAGCTATCACAGCCCACTCACCACCAACACTATCAATCTGCGGACTTGGCACCTGTAAACGAACAAAAGATAACACATCATCAAACGCGTCCTGATACGTTACAGTTGGAGGTTCAAATATAACTTCAGAAATTTTAGCTGCTTCAAAAACAACCAATGCATTTGCCAATGCTGTAACAGCACTACTAACTTGACTCTGTGAAACATCCACCTTGTCAACTATAGCTTGTGCCTCTACAATTGCATTCTCAAGTGCCGTAACAGCTACTTGTGGATATTGTCCTAATTCTGTGCCAATCTGTGCAGAATCAAACTTGTCTTGTGCATCAGCTATTACAAAAATCAACGCTGTCTTATCAACAATTTCAGGTAATTCTATGCCCACTACAGTTATGTCAAATGTTGTGGTCATACCCTGATACGTTACCATAACCGCTACTGTACCTTCAGTATTCAACACTGCATTATGCGATGGACTAAACGATGCACTAGCACCCTGCCTACCAAACTCTGAGGTTACCCCATCTTCATAAAACGCGGTAACCACCAACCCGTTAAGGCTCAACCGTTCACCCACAGTATACACAGTCTTAATCGGCATTGTTGTCACAGAAATCCCCGTTAACACAGGAATATTTGGCCACGCATCAACCCACACAGAATCTTCAACAACATAATCATTGATAAAATGCCAAACAATCACATCCCCATTACTAACAAGATACTCCTTAAGCCCACTACCAGGATAATAACCGTTTTGTAGATATTTCCAGCCTGAATTAGGACTACCGTTATCAAACTCGCCGAGCCTCACACCATCAATATTAGTAATTGAGCTGACATAATTATTATCAGCACCTACCTGCGTCAATCCAGCTTCATTGATCGCTTTCATAAACACATCATAAACATAGACCATCCCACTTGCGGGAACTTCTATTGTGATTTCACGTGTTGCTATCCAATCATAGTATTGTGGTGCTTCAGTAGCCGAATGCTCCGTATCACCGATAAGTCGAAAACTAACAGTGAACGTTTCACCAACAGGCTCCTCAATCAATTTAAGACCCTCAATCGCTGCTAAAAGTGCAGATGTAACATTATTGACTTCAGTTTGCAGCGCATCTTCGTCTGCAGCAATCATTAGTGCATCAGCAAGTACCATTTCCAACATAGTCCAGGATTCTTCAGTGTAGTCGTCTTCGTTGAGTGCTTCAGCATCAACTATAGCAACGTTAAGGGCAGCCTTACTAACCGGTTCAACAATCACATCCTCGCTCCACATCGCCATCAAAGTAATATCATCAGTAATTGGTGTCGCAAAATCAAACTCATCTAATGTCATGTCTGCCAAGAACCAGCCAAGGAAAACAAAGTTAGTCTTAACTGGATCAACAGGTCGCATAGCAAATTGACCTTCAACTACAGTTTGTGAGTTAACATTGCTGCCACCATCACTATCAAAAGTCACTACGTATTTTACAGTAAACTCCTCTACCGGTTCAAGTGTGTCGATTGCTGCTAAAAGTGTCGTTGTAACTTCATCAACCTCAGCCTGCGATGCAGTGTCATCGTCTGCAACCATTATAGCTAAAGCAAGTGCTACATCTAGTGTTGTCCAAGACTCAGAAGTGTAGTCGTCTTCGTTGAGTGCTTCAGCGTCAGCTATAGCAGTGTTAAGGGTAGTTTTACTAACTAGTTCAATGGGTAAATCATAGGGTGTTGCGGTTATCGTCAAAGTTTGCGTTTCGGTGGTTTGCTCAGCTCCAACGCCTTTAGTTAAAGTCACAATGAACAGATAACGGCCATCAATGCCATCTGGGTTTTGCTCCGTTCCCGCCACAGGCACTGTATAGCTAACTTTCTCTACAGTTGCCATAACACCATTAAGTGATAACCCATTTAGTATAGCATTAACTTTTGCAAGTGTAGCATCTTCGTTGTTGTCAACTTCTGTCTGCGTTACAGTAGCGTCTGCAAACGCGTTCTCAACCACCAGCTTCGCCGCTGCAATCGCCGCATTATCCGTAACAGTTGGATCAAAATCTCCACCAGATACATCACTCATATCATAAAGCGAAGTTTGACCATTCACATACCTATCATAAGCCACAAGCGCATACGCTGCTTGCTCTGTCGCCATCATATCCACATTACCCGACAGCATATGCTTAAACCCGCCAGTCGTCGAATCATAGTACGTCAAAAGATTAGCCAAAACACTCTCAATAAAACTACTATCCACAACACCATCATCAGCATAGCTAACTGCAAGTAAACCTACTAGCACCTGAGAGGCACTCTCTGCGCTCTCCCCACTAAAGGGACTAATAAAACTACCCGTTTCTGTTTGAGCATCAACAAGAGCCAAAACAGCCCGCTCAACCACAGCCTTAATTTCTGCATATGATGGTGCATCATCACCAAGATTCAACGCATCATAACCATCCACACCAAGTCGATAGTAAGGAGCTAAAGCCTGCAAAGTCATCCCCGTAATATCCGGATCAGCCGTACCGGTAGTGCTTCCCGTTAGATCCCAACCACCAGACAGTTTTTCATGCTCAAGTAGATAGTTGAGACAAAACGCACGCAGTTCCACATTATCTGTCATGTAACCTACAGTATCCATAGAAATAAGTGTCCAAACAGGACCATTCAACCCCTGTTGCTCCACATAACGCTGACCAGCATAATATCCACTTGTAACAACATCGTTGTATGCAGAAAGTAAGTCATAGCCACGCCAATTCGACACATCATATCCAAGAGCCGTTAACGCCACAACAACACGCGCATTATCCGTAGACTTTACACTATGTAAAACCACCTTATACGGCGACACACTCTTATCAATACTAACAGCATTAGCATTAATGTACGCCTCCAAATTATCCAAGTACCCTTCATACCAGGCATCATCTTCTACGCCATAGCGAGTCATAGAAAGTACAGCCCACTCACCACCAATACTTCCAACAATCGGATTTGTTGTCGTAGAATAAATATACGCCAACACATCCTCCAAAGCATCCTGATACGGCACGACTAAAGGTTCAGGTATCACAGCCTCATCAAACACAACAATAGCAGAAGCCAACACTACAACAGCTTCATCAACATTGTCTTGTAGAACAGCTTCATCATCAACTATACTTTTTGCCGCTAGAATTGCATTCTCAAATACAGTAACAGCAGCCTGTGGATATTGTCCTGGTTCTGTGCCAACCTGCACAGAGGCAAGTTTGTTTTGTGCTTCCAACAACTTTGCAGTTAAAACAGATTTATCAACCTCTACAGATTGTATCGGCACAAGCCCCGCAATCGCATCAACAAGCGCAGACGTAGCAGAATCAACTTCAGTCTGTGTCGCATCATCATTACTAGCCACAGTTTTCGCATCATCAAAAACCATTTGGAAAAGCGACCAACTATCTAATGTATAATCTACTTCAACTTTAGCATCAGCCACTAAAAGTACTGCATACAACTCTGACTTATCAACAACTAAACCAACATCCACAGAAACAAGTCCTGCAATCGCATCAACAAGCGCAGACGTAACAGAATCAACCTGCACCTGCGTCACATCCTCAGAACCAGCAACCTCAATAGCTTCAGCAAACACCAACTCCAACACAGCCCACGACTCAACAGTATAATCACCCTCAACAAGCAATTCAGCTTCAGCAATAGCAACATTAAGAGCAGTCTTACTAACTGGCTCGGGTTCTTTCGACTCAGTTACCGTAACAACAAGCCAAGGAGACATAAGCGGACACTCCCACTCAGAAGCAACATCAACCGCACCCAAAACATAAGTACCAACCGTGTCAAAACAAAACGTCACAACACCATCACCACCAGACACAGCCAAAGGAGGCATAACAAAAGAGCCTGTAGCATCATCAACAAGAACCACACCAGCACCATCAACAACATCAACCCAACCACCACTAATCACCATCCACGTACCCGTCACAGTCAAATCAAACTCTTCACCCACAACAACCGACAAAGCATCAACCATTACGCCATCATATTCAAACCAAGCATACGTATCAGAAAACCAGCCAAAATCCTGCACAGCAAAAAACTCTACAACATCACCATCCTGCAAAACAAACTCTCCAGCAGAAACCGAGGGAAAAACACCATTCACAAAATAAACAAATCGACCACCACCCATACCCGCAACATTATACACGTCCCCACTGCCCGTAGCAGCCAACGCATTAGCAACATCAACCGGATCATCACCAAACATTACAATTTGTGCAGCAACAAAAACATCAAACGCAGTAACCTGTCCGCCATCATAAGCATCAGTGTAACCATACCGTTCTGACAAATCAGACCCGACCGTTAAAATCTGCTTAGGAACCGCAAAACCAGACTCACCCATCTGAAGAGAAAGTGCAATATCCGCCAAAACAATGTCCTCATCATTCTCCGCTGGAAGCAATAATTTAAGTGCAGCATCAACTTCTGCTTGAGTCGCATCAAGTGTTCTTAAAACAGCCGCTGCATTATCATAATGAGCTTGATTGTTTCCAAGTGCAAGCCAAACTGATTTATCAGGCATAGTGTTAATCTCAGCTACCTTCGCAAGCAACGCATCCTTATTTACACTCTCCAACCCAACAATATCACCACCACCAACAGCATTACTACCACCAATATCCTGCCCCATGTCAAGAGTGTATTGCCAACGAATTACATCACCAGACTGCAAACTCCAATTAGATGCGCCAACTTGTGGGAAGTAATTGTTAACACAATACATCCAACCAGAACCTCCGCCATATGTAAATTCACTCAAGTAACCTCCAGCACCAGAATTTTCTTCACTATCCCACACGCCAGAAAGATAAAAGCTATAATCAAGAGAACCGGTACTCTTAAAATCGAGGTCATGACTTTTTAGCAACTCGCCAAGTGCGCGAGCAGCATTCCAGCTGCGGTCAATAGTGAATTCTTGTGGTTCCACAATGTAATAACTGCCCTCCCCAGTCAGTTCGTGAACGACTAATTTTTCCACTGACATATACACAGTAATCGGATCAGTGATTACCAATTTCTCTGTTGCAATAGCATAAGTCTGCTCAATCACTACAGGCTTTCCTTCTGTATCCAATACCGTTACAACAAGCCGCACTGACGACACATCGGGCATAGAACGAAGATAAAAGTGTAAACTAAATACAGCACCTGCCCAACCAACACTTCTAAGACCCACACTGCCTGTGCCCATTATATAGTCCGTACCAGAAAATGCCGCAATAGGTTCATCACCAAAATACAACTCATACGAAAACGGCCACCCTGTCCATCCTAACGGGTTATCAGGTATTAATATATTAGCTGGCAAAGTACCATCTACGGTTAAAATCGGCAGAAATAAATCTGCAGGCTCCCCAACATAAACGGAACTAACTGGAAAATCATACCCAAAACCCGTACGAATACCTATTTTGTATTCATCGTCACCAGCCCAATCTGTAGACTCTGTAGCTAAAAGATATGCTGGGCTGTCATATTTTGTAATTGTTGTTGGACGGAAGCGTGCACGGTACCATATGCCCTCATCAACCACAATTACCATAAACGCATTCATATGTTCAGTATCCTCTGTCCAGTCGCTGTCTTGTGGGTTTTCAACTGTGGTGTATTCCCAATAGTCAAAAACATAGCCAGAGTTCGGTGTTGCGGTGATGATTCCATTGTTTTCGGAAATTATTCCACCATCAGATTGAACTAAATGTATCTGTCCAGTTTGCGATGCAAACACAGCTGTAATCGACATGTCTTGAAGTATCGAAATAGCAACATTATCAACGGTTATCTCAATGAAAAAACCATTTAAAGCTGCGAGTGGATTTGTTTCTTTACCAGTAAATAACGTATATGCTGCCCCAAGAGGTCGAGCAGTGAATGCGTAAGCGTTATAAGCTATAATATCCCCATTGTTAATTCTCCAACCTACAAAATCTGTGCTGTCAGAAGTTAAATAAATCGTAATAAAAACATTTTTTTCGCCAATCTCTGCTACATTGAAATTTATTTCACTTGAAGCACTAACAGATGGGCAATCAGCATATGTCACGCCTATCAAGTTCACAGCGGTACCAAATAGATAATCAAAAAAATCACCTGCATAGGATAATACAGAAAAAATTGTGCCGATGTGATTTTCTTCATATACAAAAAGTTTCGCATTTTCAGGTGTCTGAACTGCAAATACAGATATAGGGATTAATGACATGCACATAATTGCAATCAAAAAAAAAGAGAGGAAGCTTTTTGAGTTTTGTTTTAGCATATTCGATTTCCCTCGTACTGATTATATTATATAGAGCGTTCCAGAGTTGTCACCATACACCAAATAACCGTTATCCGAAGCAAAACCCTGCAATGCAAAGTCTGAACCACCCGCGTTCCAACATAGAGATGTGACAATATTGTTACCATTTATTACATTCATATTGCAATAGCCTTGACCATTCGCCATGTTTGTCGTATAGTACACATAGTCAACGGGTAAACCTGAAACTGTTGTACTGTACACAATTGGTGACGCCTGCACTGGGCCAACTGTACTTACGGTAATAAGCACATTTTTCGGCGCAAATGGATACGTGAACATTGAATTAGTAGCTGCCACAACGCCTCCGTTTCCATTTCCACCTGGTGCACTGTAAATACCAACATAGATGATATTGTTATTCGAAATCGTTGGGGTTGATGTGGAACTGTAAGGTAACTCTATCCCAGTGAATGTTGGTAATACATTCAAAAGCGTAGAAATTTCGCCACACCACAAATAACCGACACCGCCTATTCCTGAAATACCTTGACTTGTGAAGAAGATATGCGTACCATTTGTGGAAATTGAACTACGCACATTACCAGGAGCAGTAACGTAATTGGAGAGGATAATGTCGTTGCTGTGTGTACCGAAACCAGTGCCAGCTGGCGTTACATGTAGATAGCTAGTATTATTGTTGGGGCACACATCACTACCGAAAACTATATACTCAGCATCATTAATGGTCACGCTCTGTGCACCTGCCCAGTAAAAGCCATGGTTGCACCCAATGAAAATATTGAGAGCACCAGAGTTTAAATTATACTGGTAATACTTGTTTGCACCACTTGCGCCGCCATTATTCCAAGTCCCAAAATAAAGACAATCACCATACTTGGTGATGGGCGTGTTAATCTGTCCAGGAATCGATCCAACAAGTATAGTGGACACACTAGTATTTTTGTCTACGGACATTAATTGACTAGCTGTATAACTTAAATTCACACCAACATAAACATCATCTTCATCAATATACGGAGTAGACAACTGCTCCACACCCGTCACAGAGAGCTGTGTAGGCCAACCCGTTGGCTGAGTCAAACTAGCAACATCTAACTTTGTGAGCCACACACTACCTCTCATACCACCGCCATTATACAATACATAAGCATATGTACTGCCGTCAACTGTTTCAAGTAAAGGCTCTACATTAACAATGTAATAAGGCCCCGAAGTGAAAGGCAGTGTATATGTGGTTGGCGTAGGGTTTGTGTTCAAGGTGTATGGTGTGCCATTGGTGATTTGTCCTGTACGCTGGGGGTCGCCTTGAAATTCAGGCCACGCCGCATACGCAACACTAGCCATAACCATAGAAAACATTCCAATTAACATAACAAGCATCAATGCAACAGAAACTGCCCGCAATGAACCACTACAAGAGACTTTGCTCTTTTCAGTTTTACAGTGCAACGCACCGCAAAACATGCTTTTATTAAATAAGTTTATCATATCTTTGTATCCTCATTTATAGGAAGGATTACTCAACCAACTTATTTAAACCTAGAGTTAACTCAAATTAACAACTAGTTGAATAAGACAAGTATAACCACAACACACAAACACAAAAAAAAGAAGAAAAAAAGAAAAGACATGTTACGAGCAACTAACGCACCCAATAACACTACCACTGCTACACTACTAGCAGCTACATTTACTATACAACAATGTGGCAGTCAACGATGTAACATTCACGAATTTGCGTATTACCCTTTGTATCAACAAAAACCTGATAGTTACCCACAACATAGGTATCAGCAGCATTATTGTTAATAAGACCATCCCACTCAACAATTTTTGTTGAACCATCCGAGAAAGTCTCAGTAACAGTTATAAACAGCCTATTCTGAGGACCATTAAGCCACTCAACACTAGCATCTACACTCACATCAACAAGAGTTAGTTGTGGTTCTTCCACAGTTACAACAAGCCAAGGAGACATAAGCGGAGACTCCATAGAAAAAGCAACATCAACGGCACCCAAAACATAAGTACCAACCGTGTCAAAGCAGAGCGTCGCCACACCAAAATCATCTGTCACAGCAAGCAAAGGCATTATAAAAGAGCCTGTAGCATCATCAACAAGAACTACACCAGCACCATCAACAACATCATCAAAAGCACCCCAATCACCAAAAATCGCAAATACTGTACCCATCACAGTCAAATCAAACTCTTCATCCACCGCAACTGTTAAAGTATCAACTTTCACATTTTCATATTCAAACCAGGCATACGTATCAGAATACCAATCCAAATCTTGTATAGCGAAAAACTGTACATCATCACCATCTTGCAAAACAATTTCACCAGCAAGATCCAAAGGCAAAACACTATTTACAAAGAAAACAAAATTACCCCAACCGTCACCCATAAAGTTAGTCACAAATCCACCGTCTGCAACAGTCAATGCATTGTTAACATCAACTTGATTATCACCAAATACCATAATATGTGCAGCAACAAGTGCATCAAGTACAGTAACTTGCAAGCCATCGTAAGCATCTGTATAACCATACTGTTCTGCCAAATCAGACGTAACAGCTATAGTTTGTTTAGGGATTGCAAAACCGCTGCCATCTATCTGTAACGATAGCGTAATATCTATCGAAACAGGATTCTCCTCTGCATGTGCCATTAACATGCATGGCGTGATTAGAGAAACCATTAGCACGGTCAACAAAGAAAGGCTTAAAAAATTTCTAGGAAGACCATGCAATTTTAAATTATATTTTTTAGACATTTTTTTATATTCTCCATTTAATTTTTATAGCAAGTCAAAATATATTGGCATGTATTCTTTCAGACTGTGTTTATTTTTCTGAGGGGGTTCATAGTTGAACATGTTATTGCTAGTATTGGTGTTGCTGTGTGAAAAACATGTCAATGTATATTCACTTTGCTATAGTATGTTAACAGAACAAGTTATTTAAACCTAGGCTTAACTTAAATTAATTACAAGTTGAACATCTTTAAACAAAAATACACCACACAACACCAAACCCAATCAACCACTATCAACACAAATTAAACAAAAATTCACAATCACAAACCAACCATCCAAACACACACAACATAATAAAAAAAGCGATACAACAAACACACACCACCACAAAAAAACAAAAACAACAACAATAACTTACCCACCCCAAACCATCTAAAAACTAACCAAAACTATGAACAAAAATCGGATAATACAAAACATTTAAACAACAAAAACATAAAAATAATTCCAAAACACAAATTCCCAGAATCGCTCACAGCAACAATTCCGTAACCTAATTTCAAACAATCTTCCCCCCATTAAAATCACCAAAAAACAATAAGCATAATATTTAATATACAAAAGAAAGTTAAAAATAAGAGTTGACTTTCATAATATTGAAGGTGTTATTTTGCAACATATTTTGTGCAAAATTTAACAATTTTACACGAACCTCAGTACTCAAATTTGGGTACCATGTTGGAGAAGCAACAACCAAACTTCTCCAAGCATAAAAAGGCTGCACTACTTCAAGTATTTCTAAATCACCTGTTTTCTGCAAATAGTTTTCCCAAAACAATTTAAACAAACGGTCAAAAACACCATCAAGCTTACCATATTTTTGCAGAGAATAAAACAAATAATTTATAGTTAAAGCAGCAACATCACAAGCAGGTTCACCCCATTCACCACGACTACGATCAAGTGTCGTAAAATCTGTACCTTCACGGAAAAGAAGATTCCAAGGATGAAAATCACCATGTACCTGACATAACCGATGAGTTCGCTCTTTTAACTTCCAACGCCATTCAACACAAGCCTTCTCAAAATCAACAAAATAAGACGGTCTAACGTATGTAAACTCTTTTGGGTAACTATCAAGTAAACCCATAATACATTCACCATGCCCCACCAAATCACGAATGCGCCTAACATACAATCCAGCAGAAGCACAACGCGTTTTATGTATATCCACTAAATAATCGGAGAGAGCTACACACCTAGACAAATCAAACGAGTTTAACTCACCAGTTGCTTTTAGGCGATCAAGATCTATACTATAAAGACTACCCTCAATAAACTCTGTTAAAATAAAATATTCGCTACATCGGCCAACAGACACTAATTTTCCTGTATCCTCAAAACAGCCAGCATCAATAGAATGTACATGTCCAGGTAGTTTGTTAAAAGCAGAATGTTGCCAAATCAACACTTGAGCGCGGTCAGAAAAATGGTCATGACCAAAACCGTCACTTGGGCGCATAGTCTCAAGAACCACGCGGCAAATTTTTTCTTCTTTTATAAATTCTATAACATATGGGCAACCATAGCCAAATCCTTTCAAATCAGCATCAGCATCAGAGTTTTCGCCTATACGCCAAATTCGTTGTAATTTGACTTTTTCGCCATAAAGAGAACGTATGTAATCAAGAACTGCGTTCTGGGAAAGATTAAAACTATTAACACTACCATTCATAGCAATCATCAGCAGATACAACAAAAACAGTGGCTAACCATTTAAAGCTTGGCAAAAAACAAAACATTTTTGTACACCATATTAAAGAGGTGAAGCAAGTTAGTAAAAACTGTTCAAAAATATTAGTAAACATATAAAAAAATTAAAACAAGCTTCATAAAACATATTTACTGTAAATTATTTAGTGTTAAATTATAAAAAATCGTCGTAACAATTATTTTTTGAGTTGGAAAATAAATAATAAACAGATCAAAACTTGTTTGAAACGACAAGTTTCAAGTAATAGAAAACTAAATATGTAAAACTATATTACCCATAAACAAGGTGTAACAGGTAATGAAAGAATTTCAAGTAAAAGATAAAACTTTAGCCACACAAGGGCATTTACAAATTGAATGGGCATCAAAACATATGCCAGTTCTCAACATAATAAAATCGCGGTTTGAAAAAGAAAAGCCATTACAGGGTCAAACTATAGCAGCTTGTCTGCATGTTACAAAGGAAACAGCTGTTTTAATTAAAACTCTCATAGCAGGAGGTGCAAATGTTGCATTATGCGGATCTAATCCTCTATCGACACAAGATGATGTAGCAGCAGCTTTAGCAGACAGTGATGTTCATGTTTTTGCTTGGAGAGGTCAAAGTACTGAAGACTACTATAATTGTATAGAAAAAGTTCTAGATCTTAAACCAACTATAACTATGGATGATGGTGCTGATGTAGTAGGTATGCTTCACAGCAAACGTCAAAATCAAATTAAAGACATCAAAGGAGGAACAGAAGAAACCTCAACAGGTGTGGTTCGTCTAAAAGCCATGGAGCAAGATGGTAGTCTTAAATATCCAATTATCGCAGTTAACGATGCATATACAAAATATCTTTTTGATAACAGGTATGGGACAGGTCAAAGTACAATTGATGGTATATTACGTGCAACTGCAGTTTTACTGGCAGGCAAAAATTTTGTTGTTGGAGGATATGGATGGTGTAGCAGAGGNATTGCTATGCGTGCAAAAGGTTTAGGTGCAAATGTTATAGTAACAGAAGTTCAACCAATTCGTGCTTTAGAGGCAGTTATGGATGGATATCGTGTTATGCCTATGTTTGAAGCAGCGTCCATTGGGGATATTTTTGCTACAGCTACAGGTGACATAAATGTGATTCGTAAAGAGCATATGGAAAAAATGAAAGATGGGGCTATAATGTGTAACAGTGGTCATTTCAATGTGGAAATTAATGTTCCCGAATTAGAAGCTCTTGCCATTGCTAAACGTACTATGCGGTCAAACATGGAAGAGTATACATTAAAGGATGGTAAGCATCTTTATTTACTTGCTGAGGGTAGGCTAGTTAATTTAGGAGCTGCAGAAGGTCATCCATCTGAAGTTATGGATATGTCATTTGCTAATCAGGCATTATGTTCAGAGTATATCACTAAAAATTCAAAGATGGAAACAAAAGTTTACAATGTACCAAAAGAACTTGATGAAAAAGTAGCTGAGTTAAAACTAAAAAGTATGGGTGTAATCATTGATGTGTTAACAGAAGAACAAAAAAAATATTTGTCTACATGGGAGATGGGTACAACTTAAACAACCCATGTCTAATTTATAACAAGCTTTAAATTGATTAACTAGTACATGACAAGTGGTGAATCATAAAATGGTAAGCAAAGATCAAGCTATAGGTGGAGCAATATTAATCGTTTGTATTCTCGTTGCGGCATGTTACACTGTAGCCGTATTCCTGCCTGAGCAAGTAATGAATATACTTAATTTACAGACAAGTGCAGGTATATACGGGTTCAGGATTTGGTTAACTATAATTCCTGTCTTCATCGCCATTCTTGCAATAACATTCATAGGTGCATGGATTGGATGGACGATGGCAACAACGCCACCTCCAAAGCCGATTGAAGAAATCACAACGGAAATCGAAGACAGTAAAGAAGTAGCTCCAGAAGAGAACTGTAAATAGAGTATACAACACTCTTTTAATATTTTATTTCTATTTTTTATCATATTTCGTAATAGTGTAATTAGAAAGGTGAAAATTTTGTGACTTGTTTTTCCGACAGTGTTGCATATTTTTAGTTGTATTTTGTGTAGTTATAATGTATTTATAGTTTTTTTATTTTATTTTATAAGTAATAGTCTGTAATTTATTAGATTTTGTTTGTTTTTGTTTCGGCTAAACCGACAAGTTTTAGAGTTTTTGACTGTTTTGACCATTTTATTTGCAGCGTATCATGATTATATTTTGTGTTTCTATATTGTTTAGTTTAATTATTAATTGGATTTAATGTTTTTTGATTTTGTAAATGTTGTACATGATGTTAATTTTACATGTTTGTATTTTGACAGTTTCATGGCGAAATTACACCATCACCCTAAAACAGTTCCACACTACAATTAATACACAAGTAAACTTCACAACAACATCACCACACAAATATTATGTAACACTAATTTTACGCATTTACACGTACACAGTTTGGCGAAACAAAAACACCATTTTTTGTCCAAAAATCAAGCTAGTATACAAAAACATCAACCAAACACAATAATACAGACAAAAACACAAACACACTTCACTGACGTTAACAATCAAACAAATAAAAAACAAAAAAAAGATAAAAAATCACTACAACTTAGGTTTTTGCCCACCATGCGGATGCCCTTGTAAATGACTAACACCTTTAGAAAAATCAGGCTGATATATACACCAAGGATCCTCTTTTAAATAATCACTCTTTGGCTCAGTTGGCACATGCAAATCTCCACAATAATCTATAAAATCAGCTGAAAGACCATACGCCCTTGCCCTACAACCCCCACACAACACTTTATATTCACACACACCACACCTACCCGTTAACACATCAGGATCACGCAACTCTTTGAACATATCAGCAGTTTGCCATATTTCTTTAAAACTATTTTCACGAACATTACCAACTTTAATCGGCAAATAAGGACAAGGCGTTACATCACCATTAGAATATATACGACAATAATACATACCTGCAATACAACCACGTATCCATTGACGCATATCCAAACCCATTTTCTGAGCTATACGCATAAACTGAGGAGCACAAGAGGGACGCACATTAAGACGATGCTTAGACACCTTAGCAAAAGTACTAGTTATCATAGCCTCATATTTTTGAGGAGAAACATCATTTAATTTTACACCTCGCCCAGTGGGAACAAGAAAGAAAAGATGAAAATTTTCCACACCAATACTTTCAGAAAAACTCATTATTTCATCAATTTGATCATAATTATCATGCGTTAAAGTTGTATTAACTTGAACTAAAACATCATTATCACGCAACACTTTTATTGCATTCACAGCCTTCTCCCAACTACCCCTAACACCACGAAAATCATCATGTTGAGCAGCAACATGAGAATCTATACTAATTGAAACAGTAGTTATACCCGCAGTTTTAAGTTTTTTTGCAACCACATCATCAATCAAACTTCCATTACTACCCAACCCCATCTTTAAACCCTTACTTGACCCATACTGAATAAGCTCATAAATATCAGAACGCAACAAAGGCTCTCCACCACTTAAAACCAAAAGAGGCTTACTAACAGCACAAATTTGATCAATCAATTGTTTCCCCTCTTGAGTAGTCAACTCATTTTCCAATTTTCGATCAGCAGCATTGATGTAACAGTGAGAACATTTTAAATTACATTCACGAGTTACATTCCAAGATAAAACCAAAGGAACAAAACGCTCACTTTGTTGAGCAGCCTGTGAATAAGCAAGTTTTAAGTAAAAAGAACAAACATCATCAGTCACCATAATTTTTGGTTGCCAAAGAGTTAAAGGAAAAGGCATAACTGTTTCAAGCATTGCTTTAGCATGAGCAAAACAAAAATTTTTACAAAACAACAAAGGTATTTCACGATTAAGCCCAAGAGTATTTACTATATACTGATAACTACCATGTATTGGACAATTTAAAAAATCCATTTGCCCATCAAGAGACTCAATCGACATAGCATTATTAATGTAGTGATCACTTAACATAACAGACTGCAATTTTTCCCTACGCATACCAACCTTCAACGTTACATCTAAAGCAATATTAACAGTTTCACGACCAAAAACATCCCGTATATCATCCATCACACTTTTAATTTTATCTAAACCAAAAAGTTTAACAAGCGTATCAAGCGTAAGTAACCCCTTAATTGTTTCGTATTCTTGAATAAAACGCATTTTTATAACTAAAGACGCCCATTCACAAAACAAGTCCTCAAGACCAACACAAACATCACCATCACAATTTGCCAACTGTTTTTCCAACAGTTCATATTTTTTAGACAAATTTAAAAAAAGAGCAACCTTTTGCTCAGAATCTAACCGCTCAGCAACAATAGAAAAATCACCCAGTTTAAAATTAACTATACCATCTAAAAGCATGTGAGCATCCTCTTCGAAAAGACCATAAAAATGAGCTACATCCCGATGAATATCAGGTTGCTCAACATTTAAGGCTTTAAGCAAAAAACTATTTTCTGACTTCATTTTTGTAACCATAGCCATATGATAAAGCAAAGACCCTGCCATACCAGGATCAGCTTGCTTACCCATTTTTCCA
Source organism: Candidatus Bathycorpusculum grumuli (assembly GCA_009776805.1). Lineage (GTDB taxonomy): Archaea > Thermoproteota > Bathyarchaeia > Bathyarchaeales > Bathycorpusculaceae > Bathycorpusculum > Bathycorpusculum grumuli. Next base: position 34,161 of record WRNB01000010.1, read on the forward strand.
TTAAAAATTTGATCCACCAACTGTTTAGCACCATCATAATCACCTAAAGCTATTGCAGCCTGTGCTTGTTTCAATTTATTTTTCCGTTCTACAAGCAGTAACGCCCATTTATGACAGTGTCGCTCATCATAATTAGTCATATACAATCCCAAATTAAATTAAAAAAAGAAGAAACAAGAGTATATAAGGTAACGGTACAATGAATTACTAAAAACGTATTCTTCTGTATATAAAAAAAAGTCGATAAACTAATTAAGCATCACAAACATATCGATACAATACGGTGAAAATATTTGGAGTTAAGCTTTGATTTAATTTACGCTTTAATCGGTTTTCTTATAATGTTAGGTATACTTGGCGGGATCGGTATAAACAAACCAAGAGGTATGAGCGTTAAAACGTGGTGTATTGGCTATCTCGTTGTCGCAATCGGTTTTGACATACTAGTTGTTTTAGCGTTAGTAGGTAATTATACATGGTTAAACAATTTACTAATTGGACTTGCAGCAGGTGCAGCCACAGGCTTAGCAATTCACGTCATGCATCATATAGATGAAGAGGATGCACACCCAACATTTATGAAATAACAACCACTAATTTTTCAAAAAAATAACATACAGGTTAGCCGTAATTCCCGCTAATTTTATTACCACATAAAAAACAAATATTAAACCAAAAATAAACCCCAAACACCAAAAACACAAAACAAACACAAACAATACAATTTTCAACACCCACCAGACTGTCTGAAAACTAATCGAAACTATGAACTAAAATTAAAAACTAACTGATCCAAAACATTTAAACAAAAAAATGTAAAAATATTTCTAACCGTAACTTTCCAAAGTTACCCCTATGGAATTTTAAGCAAATCAGAAAAAACCTCCAAAACCTCCTCAGTCCTCTTAGGCAAAGCACACAAATACTCCCGCCCACAAACCTCAACAACCACACGCACCTTAGACAACACAAACAAAACCTCCCTAACAGACACCACACCAACCAAACCCCTCTCACGCAACCGC
>WRNB01000011.1 GCA_009776805.1 Candidatus Bathycorpusculum grumuli
CGTGGTTTTTCTCCTGCAAGGCTTGAGGGTTTGGCGGATCATTTGTGGTCTTGGCATGAATTCTTCTATTTCAAATAGGTATTCTAAATTAGGACACTACCTTTATTTTTGTTGATGTTTAACACTTGTATTTCTTTTCATTAAATTATTAGATCACATATTAAAATGGTTTACAATGAAATTCTAACACAATCATAAACAAACCAAACAAAACCCTATCTCCAAAGACTTGAAATAACAAAAAATCTTACACACTAAACGTTTCAATCTTGTGCGAAATGTCAAATGTATAGTTATTACTCAGGAGATGGTTAAGAGAGTTAGTGATTGTTACAAGTTGTTTGATATTGTGTGCCCTGTTTCTATTTTGCGAAAACACGATTAGTATTTGTACCTAGAAAAAATAGCGGAAACTACGGTTAAATATCTAAACATGTTACTTTTTAAGTTTTTTTTGCAGCAACACGCCGACAATTCCTATAATGATTAACATAACACATGTAATGAATACAATAGTGCTAAGCGACAAGGAGGAAGGCTCGGTTATATCCTGTGTGGGGAGGTTGTTGTTCATATCAGATGCAGGTTCACTTGGTGTAGAGTCGTTAGGTATGGAGTTACTTGTTGATGGTTTACTTGATGAGAAATTATCATTGGTGGACGATGTACTCTTAGACTGTTCTGTTGTTGATGTGGATTCTGGAGGTGTGGAATAGTGTTGTGTTGTGCCCATTCCAATGCATTGTGAGTTAGTTGGCATATAATCAGTGTCAAGTGCTGGATTGACTTCAAGTGAACCGTTGTCACCGTTGATATGTGTTTGCCATGCAATAAGTCCTGCGTTTTCTAATGTACTATCTGGTCTGTTATCAATAAAAACTGCGTTTTTGTCGGTAATGTAATAACAGTTATAGCTCATCGTTGGATTGCCCGTGAGGGCAGATAGCCCACCAAGTTCATATGCATAGCGAATTTCTATCATCGGACGAACTATACTTGATGATTGAATTACGATGTTATGGTGAATGTTTGGATTGACATTAGCAGGACGGCCTGCATAGCTTTCCCAATCTTGAAATGTAATGCCAAAGTAAATTGCACTGTGATATTGTCCACCATTAGTTACATTGACTAGCGTGTTACTGTAAATCTGTGCATCTTTAGAACCGTATAGGCCAATGCCTTCCCAACCAGTATTAATAATCAGGTTATTGCGTACAATGCCTCCTATATTTTCATAATAGTGTGGATTTACAGTAAGATCAAAAAACTCTGGGCTAGTATCAAATCCGACAAGAATGCCTCCTCCATAAGCGCGTTCAATCCGATTATTTTCAATTAACATATCAGTAGCACCGCCTTTTGCATAAATCGCGTTTGAACAAATATCGTGAATATAGTTATTTTGTACCACCATATTATCACCATTGACGTTATCAATACCTTCAGCATTATCTTCGCCATTAGGTGTTTTACCGGCAAACGCCTGTCCTGAATTATAAATTTCATTATAGCGAATAATAACATTATCACAGTTAGGTTTTATTTTAATTACATCATATCTGGAATCATGTAATATACAATCCTCAATGACAATATTGGAAGCCCCAGCTCGATTGGTAGGATCATCCCAATCCCATCTAGTTTCCAAAGCAACAGCATACCAACCTCCCTTTACTTCAACACCTTGTAATTTACCGCCTGAAGAATCAACATCAAAATAAACACCAGAGTCCTCATTATGACCAGAATTATAAGTAGTTAAATCAATAATTGCCCATTCGCCTTTTGCAGACTTTATAGTGATGTCGGGTAATCGAACACGAACATTAATCCCTTCACAATAAATGCCATCACGCAGAATTATAGTATCACCAGGTTTTGTAATTGCTAAAGCGGCATTAATGCTCTTATAGGGTGCATCAATCAAACCAGTTGCAGTAAAATCATTACCGCTTGGAGAAACATAAATTCCATTAACTGGATCATCTCCAGAATTAACGCGCGGACCAAAATTACTTGGTGCTGCAGACATATGTTCAAACACGACAGGCAACAAAATAAGCGTAACAGTGATTGCAAGAACAGGTAAGAGCATTTTCACTGCCTTACTTTGAAATAATCTCAAAATATACCTCCATTTCTTTTCGCATTTTAATTGTATCACCTAAACAACTATTCGCTATTTCATATGTTAGCATATATTAATTGTTTTGCTATTTGGACATAAAGAACGATTTTCTTCATAAACATCACAAGCAGTTCCAACTCTTCATAGAAAAATGTTTTTTATAGTCTTTCTCTGTTTTAATTTTATTGATATAGCGTATAGGTAACCTCTAAAACATATGTTTACACTTCAAATCAACAAAAACAAAAAACCTGTATCCATAAATTGCATACACGAATTACAAAACAGCATTCTTCAAATTACTATGAACAAAAATTTTTTTGCCAAAACAAAATGTTTCATCATTTTTTGCGTACCTGTGATTCTTAGGCAGTTATGAAAAGTGTCTCTTCAAAACTTGTATGTTATTTATAGGTGCATATTTTTTTTCGTGTATGCATAAGTAATATACAAATTCTGAAAAGTATTTCTACAATCATATAAACCATAACAAAGCCATAAAAACAGTGTAACCAAACCAATTCAACAACATCTCTGTAAATTATTAATCATGTTAAAACATATAGTTCACAAATTTGTATGCTAATTATGAATGTATAGTTTTTTTGTTTATTGTTGGTGTTTTGTTTGTAGATATTTTTCACGTGTTTTTTGTGAGTAGATGGTTGGTGTTTTGTTTATGGTTGTTGGGAAATGTTAATTGCTCTATTTAGTTGTGTTATTGAAGGTTGGATTGAACATTGCGGTTATGGACTATAAAAAGTCAAATTATTATATTACTTTCTAAGTGTTTGTTGGATAAGGGTGATTTGTGGAATAGGTCACTAGTTTTTTGTGTTACTATTAGTATGGTGTATAGTTATTTTGGGAATAGTGTATGCTATGTTTGAAGTTGTTATTCTTATTGTTATTCCAGAGCTTACATTGGATGAATATGCCTTTTTGTTTTCATGTGTTTCTTCTGAAAAACAAAAGCGTATAATGCGTTTTTGTGATTTTCAGAGTGCTCAGAACTGCTTGTTGGGTGATATTTTAGCTCGTACTGAGTTGTGTCATGCAACAGGGCTTAGTAATAAACAGCTTGAATTTGCTACTAATCCTTATGGGAAACCGTATTTAACAAATAGTTCTATTTATTATAATATTTCTCATGCTAGTTCTTATGTTGCTTGTGTGGTGGCTGATGAACCTGTTGGTATAGATATAGAGTTTGTTAAGTATGTTGATGTGAAAATTGCTGAACGTTTTTTTTCACCAAATGAAGTAGCATATATTTTATCGGTTTTTGGTGATATGCGAATTCAACGTTTTTTTGAGGTGTGGACAAAGAAAGAAAGTAGGATTAAATTAGAAGGGAAAGGTTTGTTAAAGCATTTAAGTGATTTTAATGTATTAGATGGTTTAAATCAGTCTGGGATTTTTTATCATTCTGTTTATAGTGACGCGAAAGTTATGTGTCATGTGTGTTCAAGTAAAAAGGAAGCTCCAAATGTTAGAATAATTGATGTAAACACTTTGTTGCATCATTTTCAATTGTGTGATAAGGTGTAAACAAGCATTATCAAGATCATTTTTCACATCTATTTTTTATAATTTTACGGCATATGGCGTTAATTTTCTTTTTTTCTATCAACATCATTGTTAACATTTGATGGGTATCCTTTGATTTGAGTAGTTTTTGAAATATACCCCATTTCAGCAAACATTTCTAAATATTTGCGGAAAATTTTTTCATCTAAAAACGGACACTTAATTTCACTACCTTCAAGCAACTCATCTGTGTTTGTGGTATCAATATGTGCTTGCATGTTTCCATATCTTTCAATTAAGCTCTCACCCTCTTTATGTTTGTTTGTAAATAATCGCGATAGAATGCTTAACGCGTTTTCTTGAAAAGAATATGTGACTAATTTTTTTGTCCATTCAGTATAGGGTAAAATTTCTAAATCGTAACCTGCATTTTTAATAAAACCGCCAATGTTTTTAATGTTTGTAACGTTTTTGTTGACGAGGTTGAAGCATTTACCAACGGCCTTTGTTTGGCGAGATATGTGTATAATTGCGTTGCTCACATAGTCTACTGGTGTGAGTGGTAAATGTATGTCTATATTTGGTGCAGCACTCATTTGAATGCATCCTACAATAGTGCGACTTATAATATCTTCTAATTTCCATACGCCTTCATTGAAAGAAGCAGTGATTTCGCCTGGGCGATATATGGTGGTTCGTAAGCCACGTGACGTTGCCTCTGATACAAGTTTTTCAGCTACCCATTTTGTTTCAGAATAACCTAGAAAATATCCATCAGAAGATAGCAAAGGGTCAGATTCCAAACCTATTTTATTGAAGTGACTAGGATTGTCATATACGCTATATGATGAAACATGGTGAAAATATTTTGGTTTGCCTGTACAAGCAAAACGTAAGCATTCAATTGTACCGTTTACATTTGTCTGTTTGAGGTGATTGTATGAAAATAAGAAATTCAATACAGCACCATTGTGGTATATTGCGTCAATTATGTTGCAAAGGTCAGTGTATAATTTGTTTTCAATACCAAGGTCGGGTTTTGTTAAATCTCCTGGTATCGCTACAATTTTGTTTCTGAATTTTTCTTCCCAGCAACGGAAATATTGCATGTTTTTAACGATACGTTCTATGGCTTTTTGTTGATTTTCAGCTCGCACATGACAAAAAATGGTAATGTTTTCATCTTTAGACTGTTCAATTAATGCTCGGATTAAATGAGCTCCTAAAAAGCCGGTGCTACCTGTAAGGAAAATATTGTGACACGTTTCAGGTTGGGTGTCATAATTTTGTAGTGGTCTAATATTGTCATCTAAAATACATTCATTTGATAAATTAATTTGTTTGTGTTTTTCACCTCGTAACAAAAGTTGAATATGGTGTGCTAAGTCTTTTACAGTTAATGAACCGACAATTTGTTTAATGTCTATTTCTACACCTGTTTGATATTCTAACTTGTTTAACATTTCAATTGCCGTAAGAGAGTTAGTACCTAAATCCGTGAAAAAGGTGTTATCATCAAAGTCCATGTGACCGATGAAACTTTGAAACACGTTTCTAACACAAATTTTTATTTCTTCTATGGAAGCATTCGCTGATAAATTTGATGAAGCCGTACATAAAATTTCAGTGTTATCCTTGATTGATGTTTTTGTGCTGTATAAAATGTTTAATTTATTTTTTTCGTAAAGTTGTTTGATAGTGTTTGTTTTGATTTTTCTGTTATCAGTGCGAGGGAGTGTGTTTTTTTGAACAAAAACAATGTCATTAAATGAGAAATTGTATGATTGAGCTACAACATGATTAATGTCACGTATTAATGGGGCAAACGTGTGTGTGTCACTTTCTATACAGAGCACAGTTTCTTCTTTATTACCGGTTTGAACAGAAAAAACACTTATAGTGTCTTTTGGTAATGTGGGGCAACGTTGTTGTAGAAGAAGTGTAATATCATTAGGGTAAATATTTTTGCCATTAACAATAATCATTTCCGATAAACGGCCTGTAAGGTAAAGTTCATCATCAAAAATAATGCCCATATCGCCTGTACGATAAAAAAAACCGTCAAATCCTTTAATGGTTGTGTAAAATCGTTTTGTTTCTTTTGGATTTTTCCAATAGCCCTGGCAAACGCTATCACCTTGAATGCATATTTCGCCAATTTCGTTTTCTGCACAAGGTAAGCCATTTTCATTTATGGCTAAAACTTTTAAACCCTTTATAGGTGGACCTAGGCTAACTACTCGTTTATGTTTTTCGTTTTCAGTTATAATGAATTTGCCAGTTAAGTATTCATTGGTATCAATTTTTTGGTATTTGTATGAAAGAGGTGAAAGTGAGGTGATGCAGACACACTCAGATAGACCATATCCAGCAGCAAAGGATTTATGGGCAATGTTAAACAGGTCGCAAAATGTCTCTATGGTGTGGGAGAATACAAATTCTGATCCGTTAATTAAAAGTGTTACATGAGATAAATCGTATTTTTTAGCGTCTTCTTTGCTTACAAGTTTTGTACATGTATCATATGCTGAGTTGGGTGCTACTGTTACGTTAATTTTGAAATCGGATATAACTTTTAACCAAATTGTTGGTTTTTGTAAGAATTGAAGTGTAGGTATGAAATATGCTATACCATGTTTTGCTACAATAGGAAGAAATATTGCAACTAACAAACCAATGTTATGATAAAAAGGAACCCATGACACTAAATTATTACCTTGAGAGAAATCAAACACTTCTTTACAATTATTAATACAACTCATAAGTTGCCTATTTGTCACCATAACTCCTTTAGGTTCAGATGTGGAACCGGAAGTATATTGTAAATATACAAGGTCATCTCTTTGAAGAGTTTTAAAAACATCAATGTCATCATGTTCAACTACCCTATCCGTATATATGCGCTTTAAAAATATGACCTGTAAAAATGCTTTCCTGAGAAGAACTTTAGTTATGTCATTTTTCGATTCTTGCTCTAAGGCATAATTGGATACTAAAAACTTTGGTTTGCAGGATTTAAGTACTGAAATAAATCGCGACAATTTTGAATCATCAATAGGCGGTGGAATAACAGTAAATACAATGCCCTCCATCATACAACCAAAAATTGCATAAATTGTACCTGCATCTTGCATAGAAAATATAATTGCTCTATCACCATTTTTTGCACCCTTATTTCTTAATGTTAAAGCAATATCGCGTGATTTTTGATATAATTGTTTTACACTAATTTGCTGTGTACCTAAAGGGTCTTTGCTGCAATCTAAAAAATTATATACGCATCGTTCAGGATTGCTCTTTATACCCATATATAAATAATCAAGAATACTTTCCATGATTTACCAATTCCAATAAACAAAAATATGACTAACCATATCAAAAACAATATGACTATTTTGTTCCTCAAATTTGTTACTGAGAAAAACATTACTTATAACACATAAAAACAGCGTTTTTACCATAGAACAAAAACCCGTAAAGTATCCATCACGTATACATGTAAAAATTTTTATTACATCAACATTTTTACGCCCAAAAAATAACGCTTTATTTTTTCTCTCGATAACAAACAATTCAGTCAAACAACCTACAAACATCATGTTGCCTCTAACTTCCCATAAATACCATTTATTAACGTATGTATTCTTTTAAGACAATCATATGTATGTAGTACAGAATTAAACTAAACATACTGCACATTTTTTGAAATATTGGGGGTTGCTTAATCAAAAAACAGACCTTTTTAGTAAGTATTTCTCACTACTTAGCAACACTGCTCCAACACTACACACAATTTACCTGAAAGCAGATTTTCTGCTGAAAAACAAAAATCCAACGATATAATGCGACAACAAATACTAACAACAACAAACAGCAATTGTTCTCAATTATTCTGTTACATAACATACATGCGACACAGGTGAATCCGACATAGTTTTATCCAAAAACCACATAGTATATCTTTTCAATGAAAACTCTTGGATATAATTTTTATGTATCGAGTTAATTAACGAAATACAAACGATCGCGGTTTGTGAGGTACTTCTTTTACTTTAAAACTATCTTTTATTAAATCAAATTCTGAAATTAATCGATCCAAGTCTTGTACCATTTGTTCCACTTTTTCAAGTGTAAAATATGGAGACATTTGATACACCTTAAGGACGCCAATTTTTATTCCATTGGATAATACCTTGTATCCGCTGGCATAATCAAGTGTAAACCAGCATTTACCTAACTTTTGTTGTTCAAAAATGTATAAATAAAATTTATGATTAAACAGAGCAAATTTTCTTGTTTCTTCAACATCTTTGTTAGTTAAATGAAAGAAAGATGTGTCATTATGAATTTCTTTTGCTACAAATAATGTAACAAAGCCATCGCTATCTTCATTATTGATAACTTCAAATCTAGGATGTGCGTTAAGCAATTCTTTTAGTCGTTCTGCAGTGTTGTATAAATTGCCTATTAATTTTTGATACCCTGCAAATCCAAGCATTTTTAAATTTACGTAAGCTCCAATAGGTCCATTTAAAGAGCGTGAAAGCTCTAGTGTGTATTGAAAAGGTGAATAATTTCCATATTCTAGTTCCTTGTAGGGAATGGGTTTTAGCTTTCCTTGAGCATAAATTTCTGATACATCAGCTGTTATATAAACGCTTGAAAGATAAGGACAAAATCCAGTTTTATGAAAATCAACACCAAATGAGTCAGCATATTTAATATCTTCTATTTTCTGTAGTTGTCTTTGAATTTTTTTCAATGCACCGGGTAATAAATCTAGAGGATTTGTTTTAAAATCATATTTTTTGAAAAAAAGCATTACCCAACCAATAACAGAATCAACATGAATTCTCGGTTTATAATTTAATTGATGCTTTTTTACCATTTTATCTCGCAATTCAACAATTTTACGAATTGGATCAACCGTCATTTGAATTGTAGTGCCACCATTTGCCGTAATCAGAGCCACCTTTTTTCCTTCAGACAAAGCACAATTCATTTCTTTTTCCAATATTTCAATGTCAATAACACCCATTTGGTTGGTGGGAATACGAATACAGTTCTTCTCACCTATCCCTAACCACCCACAGACTTCAGGTAGACATGGATGACCTTGTGTTGATGTAAATGCTACAATTTCATCTTTAATTCCATTTTCAATTGCATCTGGACTTACTCTTTGAATACCATGCTTTAATGCGTGTAAATTAGTAGATTTACCACCAAATGTAAATATGCCTCCTGCTACTTTATAATCTAACCCAACTAGTTGACAAAGCATTTTAATAACTATCAATTCTGTTGTGAGTAAATATCCGCAGGCTATGTCTTGTGCACCATTTCCATTATATAATGATACATAACTTGTTGCTGCAATAGATGGAAGTGTTGCGGGTGGATTAATGTTTATCATGGTTCCATGATGGTTCCATTTTAAAATGCCTTGTGCATAAAAAGATAAGTCTTCATAAACTTTTTCAATGCTTGTTTCTTTTTCTGGCAAAATTTCTTTTTCTAAAATGGCAGCATACTTTTTGTGTATATCATTTTTCATTCTTGGATTTTCAACATCAAAATAGCGCAAAAATTTTTTGTGAAGTGACTGAATTCCATCAATAACTTGATCAATATTCATAGTTTCAGGGTTTAAAAATAACTCTTTTACATCTGCCGCTTTTTTTTCGTTCATGTTGATTGTCTTCCTTTAATAAACCTGATATTTGCTTTGCGCAACTATTGCGTTTAGTTATTGATGGATTTATATCCAGTTACTTTTTGTATGGTGTGGTTTGTATGTATGATCGAAACTATGTTTCTGATAACACAGCAGTAAAGCACATAATAATCTCTTCGAAAATTATAAATATTATGTTGGATTCGGCTTTGGGACAAAATTATTCAACTTCGTTATTTAACACTTTTTCATCCTCAAGAGTTAATACAACATCATAGTGTAGACCTTAGCATTATACTTATGCACAAAGACAAAAAAAACATACACTTCAACATTGAAAAACAACGCGCCACATTAGAACATCCATAACACACTTCAAACCGTCACACTACAAAACATAAACTAAATCTTCAAACATAATTAACCAAATTTTATTGCTCTTTAAACACAAACAATAATTCTTCTAAGATAAAACCGTAACACAACCTCCACACTGATCACCAAATCACAATTAAATCTTGGCAAAAACCCAAAATCCAGACTGCGCAAAAACATGTTCTAAAGTATATTAGCATACAAGATTCAACAACAGGTAACTATATATAAGTGTTAAAAAAAATTAACCTTGAGAGATGTTAAATACCATGCGATACAAAGAAGGAATCGACAGATATCAAACAGTACTAGTGCCAAAAAGCCTTGACCAATGCATACCACAAAACAGCATCTGCAGACTAATAGATGCCTTCACACAAGCCCTAGACATGCAAAAACTAGGCTACAAATACGTAACCACAAACCAAACAGGCGACCGCCCATACGACCCACGCATGATGCTAAACCTCTATTTATACGGATACCTACACAAAATACGCTCCAGCCGACGCCTACAAGCAGAAACAACACGCAACATAGAAGTTATGTGGTTAACAAACCAACAAACACCTGATTATGAGACAATTATAAACTTCCGACACGACAACATAGTAGCCATAAAACAAACTTTCCTCATATTTTCATTAATGTTAAGCGATGTCGGTCTTTATGGTAAAGAAACCGAGGTTATTGATGGTATTAAATTTCGTGCAAACAATAGTCACAAAAATAGCTACAACCCTACCACTTTAAAAGGAAAAATTATAAATATTGACAAGCAAATAACACAACGTTTAAACGAACAAGAAAAAAATGCCAAACAACAAGAAGAAAAAGATGTTTTGTTTAATTCTCAGAAAAGTAAAGAGTTGATTCAACAATTAAAAGATGAAATTGTTTATTTGGAAAAACTCTTAGAACAAGTAGAAAAAGAAGACAAGTCTTAACAGTAGGCCATGAATTCACGTTTAATGCGCAGTGGTGGAGACATCAGACCACTTGATGTGTGTTACAACACCATAACAATTGTAGATGCAAAACACAAATTTATTGTGGTTTTTGAAGTAACCAACCAACCAATGATTCTGGGTACTTTGGAGTTGGTGTCAAAAAAAGTACAAGATGTTTTAGGCAGCCTCCGAAAACCCCATTTCAGAAAACTAAGTAACATAGCTACACTGTTTTTGGTATGTGATTTTTGGGAAAAATATAGGTTTTCGGAGGTCGCCTTTAGTATCTTATGGGTAAAATTCTTTGTAAAGTGTGTAGAATTTTTGTTCGTTTTGGTTTCAACTCAACCGTGTTGGGTTTATAGTCAGTTTTTCTTGGTGTTACTATGTTTATGGGCAATCTGTCATTAGCTATAATTTAACTCTCCATTTTTTCTTTTAAGAGACTAGAAACACAGCATTTTGATACTCTCAATATTTCAGAAATGTTGGCATAACTGAATGTTTTCTCATCAAGGCTTCTCAAATATTTCGCTTTTTTTGCATTAATGTCTTTTTTTGTGCTGTAACCATCCAGAGTGTCAAGTATTTTTTTTAGATCAAAAAAAACCGCAAACAAGCTTTCAAGACTTAAATTCTTATTGGCTATTACAGAATCAATTGATGCTTTTTGGCATATTTCCTCAATTTCAGCACCAGTTAACCCACTAAATGCAGTTGTCAACAAATTTAATTCTTTATCACTAAATTTTTTGTTAGTAAAGTATTGTATTAATTGTTTTGTTGTTTCCTTATCTGGTTTTTCGATCTTGATACGGAAACTAAATCGTCTCCACACAGCGGGATCTAATAGTTGCTCATGGTTTGTTGCAGCAATAATTATACTGCCGCTTTGCAGTTGATCTATATTTTGTAGTAGACTATTAACAACACGTTTCAATTCACCTAGTTCGTTGTTATCGTCGCGTATTTTTGCGATGGCATCAAATTCGTCCAAAAACAAAATACAAGGAACTGCTTGTGCATACTCAAAAATTGCACGTATATTTTTGGCCGTACGGCCTAGATATGATGAAATAAGACCATCAATTCTTGCAATTACTAAGGGCAACTTAGTTTTTAAGCAGATATAGTTTGCTAATTTGCTTTTTCCGCATCCCGGAGGGCCATATAGTAAAATTGTGTTTGGAACTTTAATCCCGGCGTTGACAAGTTTGTTTGTATTTTTGTGGTATTCTAAAAACTTGTTGACTTGTTCTTTTGCTAAATGGTTTAGTGCGATTTTTGTGTCAGTTAATTGATCGGCTTGGAGTATGTCTGCCATTGGTAGACGGAATTCTTGATCCAATGGAACTTTAACCATCTCATCTATAGATTTTTGTGACATGTTATTCAAATTGTTGTTTAGTATTTTAACAAAAGAGTTTGCTATTTTATCTTCTTTGTTTTCTTTTAATTTATCGACTAGGAGATTTGTGTAACTTAGTACTTTTGCTTTGTCGGATTTTAAGGCCCCCTCGACTATTTTTATCATTTCATTTGAGTATTCCACTGTATGCGCCTCCAAATACGATTATTATGTTAATACAGACGGTATCCCCAATAAATAGGTATTGAAGTGTTTTTTTAAGAACGAATTTAATGATTTTTAGAACGATACCGTTTAGATATATGTAGTATCTGAAAACCTTCTAAATATGGTTTGAAACGCTATTATACGCCATATTTAGAGGTAAAATGTGGGTTTCCGGAGGTTACCTATAATATTCTGCGGGCGACTCTAAAAACTAAACTTTTAACAAAAAACAAAAAATCCCACAACCCCAAACACACCCAAAACCCTACCAAAACCCAAAACCGCAACCACCCGCTTCATATTATACACAAAAAACAACAAAGTCAACACCATCAACAACCTTATCTGTGCCCCTAAACAACAAATAAGACCTAACACTCCAAAACGCTACACTACTAAAACGAGTGCTCAGATAAACACTTACGACTATCCAACATACAAACATCAAAAAAACTATAAACTTCACCACCCGTACACCAACCTTACGGCGAGCCCTCACTAAACACTTTTATGCCAAAAAGATCTACCACGACAGCCTAGCCCTCCCCAAAATGAGCCACCAAATACTTTGACCACTAACTTTGCAGTTTTTTGGTAACCTACTCTTTTTTAGTATCTTCTATTTCCTTTAAATTTAGTAAAAACATGGAAATAACTACAAATCAAACCATAATCGCACATAAATTTCTGCGTGTACATATTATCAATATTGGTAATATGTACTGTAAATGTTTTTGTGTATTTGTGGTGAATTTTAAGGTTGTTTTTTGATTTATAGCTAAATTTAGTTGATTTTTAAAAAGATATGAGGCCATATTGCCAAAAAAATGAAGAGATACGGGTCAAAGTTTTAGTTTGTTGTAGGTTTGGTTGTGTTCTTTCTATGTTTGTTTTTGTGGTTTTGGGTTGTTTTTTTTGGAAGTTGGTGTTGGTGTGGTGTTTGGGTGTTTGGGTGTTGTATAGTCATGTTGTTTGTGGATTGTTGTGTGTTTTTCTTTTGGGTTTTTTGCTGGGGTGTATTTTGTTGTGGTGGTCGTTTGTGTATTGTTTTTGTATTTGTTGTGGTGGATGTGTTGGTTGTTTTTTTGTTTTTGGTGTGGTTTTTGTGGGGTCTAGTTTTTGGGGGTTTGGGGTGTTTATGTATGTGTTTATTGTTTTTGTTGGGTTTTTTGTTGTGTTGTATTTTTTTTGTTTGTTTTGTGTGTGTTGTTGTTAATGGTTGTTGTTTGTTTTTGTTGTTGTTTTTGTGTTAGTTTTCAGATAGTGTGGTTTTTCTCATGCTAAGCTTGAGGGTTTGTTTGGTTATTTGTGGTCTTGGTACGAGTTTTATTGTTGTAGAGCATAATCAAATCTTAATTAGGGCACTGTTATTTGTTAATTTGTTGTTATAATTACATTGGTTATGTTTGTGTTGTAGAGTATTTTATGTTTTTAGAAAGGTTTTAAATATGAAAATTTAATAAAAATAAAAAATAAAATTAAAAAAGATAAAATTAAGACGTTAAAGATGTAAAAAGCTTACGCTTAGTATCTTCGTGGTGGTCTTCTTTTTGCATAACACTCGCGGCAGTAAACTGGCCTGCTACCGTCTGGTTTGAATGGTACATCACATTCATTCCCGCAGTCTGCGCAGGTTGCTTTATGCATCTCTCTATTATTACCATATGACATTTCGATATTTCAACTCCTACTCTATTAATGTGTAAGACTTATTTCCTACAAGAACTAAACCATGTGGCAACGCCTCTTATAAACTGATGCTTTTATAACGAGCAGTTGCTTAAGGAAAAACTGTTAATTCTGTGTATTGTGAAAATAATTATAGTTTATTTGTGTAAGCAAAATACGCGTTTAATTTTAACTTTAATTTTTGTTGTTTTCTTTTTAATCTTTAAAATAGATTTTGTTTTTCATTAAAGCTTAGTTATCTATTGCTGGAAAAAGCGTTTTTGGACAAATTTAGAACAAAAACACGTTTTTTTATAGTCATACTAATATAGGAAGACGCCTATTTATTTTATAATTATTTGGATTCTTGAGAAAAGAACGGTATAGTTCCTTTTTTCTCTGTTTCTAAAAAACAAAAACGGAAGAACCACTTTGAGACAAAAGAAATCACCATTAGGCGAACATCTCGCTCTTGTATCAGTCAAATATAACGTTTACCCAGCTGAAGTTGTTCAGGCATTAATTAACGCAAAAGAAGCTGGCAAATCTACCTGCGGTGAACTCTCCGTAGAGTACCGTGGGAAAACAAAAGATGACATAATATTTCTAATAAAGAAAGATGATAATGTTGTCGCTCAATTTAGAGTCGATGAAACATTCCTTACACAAAATAATGATGCTTCATTCGAAACTTATATGAATACTGACAAAATACGTAAAAAAATAGCGAAGCAAAATCCGGATGCTCTATTTAGTACTGTATCAGATTTACGTTCAGGTATGAAGCATATAAACCTCAAAGCAAAAGTCCAGGAAATACCTAAACCTGCACAAGTGCACACACAATTTGGTAACACTGCTATGGTTGTAAACGCGATAGTTGGCGATGATACGGGGACAATCAAACTATGCCTTTGGGAAGGTCAAATTAGCACCGTAAACTTGTATGATGATATTGAAATAAAAAATGCTCAAGTTTGTTTATTTAGAGGCGAAAAGCAGGTGCGACTTGGCAAAAATGGCACTCTTACAGTATTAAATGCGACACAACAAATAGTGGCAGAATAACTCTACTTATTGCAATAAATATGCATACATAACACTTATTTTATTTGTCTTATAATTCTCTTGATTAATTTACATTTGTGCGTCATTGAGGTATGGAAATACATGAATCCACTAATCATAAAAGCAAACAGTCTAAACATAACCTTAACACCTGAACGTTGTTTTGTTGCAGAAAACTATAGCTCTAATGACAATAGAGTCTCTATAGCTGTAGCTGTTGTAAAACCTGGTGTAACTACTGTTGCGCATCATCTTGAAGGTATCGAAGAAATTTATATAATCACCCAAGGTATAGGCCTTATGTATATAATTGACATGGAACCAACACAAGTTACTGTTGGTGATGTAATTGTAATACCTGCTGGTACTTCACAACGAATAAAAAATATAAGTGATTGCGACTTGGTATTCTATTGTGTATGCACACCAAAATTTGTTAAAGAACAATATTTCAGTGACGAATCCACATAATTTGCTCATATTTTACAGTTTTTTGTTTAGTTGAAGATATATTATGTTGACTCTAATTCTTGCACGAGTTTTATTACTTGATTGATTACGTGTATATTGATTTTTTGTCCTTTTTCTTTTGTTGCTATTGTAGGATCACCGTGTACGCCACTTGGAAAGTATTGCTCAGGATGTAGTACAACTTCAAAACGTGGCATCTCATAGTTGCTGGGTATGCCTTTTGTTTTAATTAGATCAGGTCGTATGTCCATAACGCGTGAGGTTTCAATGGTTCCTGCGTGTCCATCTTTTATATTTGCTAATTCTTCAGTTAGTTCTTCAGCAAAATCATAGTCTGATAGTACCATGATGCGTGTGTGTTGTTTACCATTTTTTTCTCCGTTTTGGTGAATGATTTCTTGTGCTGCAAGTCTAAGGGCAACCATGTGAGATGTGCCTGCATGGCCGCTGAGAATGATTATGCGGTTGAATCCGTTGCGAGTTAATTCTGAGAGTATGTCTTTGGTTACATTGAAAAGTGTGTTAAATTGTATGGTTATACTGCCTGGAAAGTTGCGTCCAGCATTTACAATACCGTAACGGAAAGGTGGTGCTACCAAGCATCCTGTTTTACGTGCAACTTCAAGTGCAACATATTCTGTTTCAATACTGTCTGTACACAATGGTAAGTGTTCGCCGTGTTCTTCTACGCAGCCAACTGGGAAAATAACTACTTTGCCTTGTTGTGCAAATTTCGCAACTTCAACAGTACTTAACTCATCAAACCACAGGTGTACTGGTTTTTCAGTGTTTGTCATAGGGATTACTTCTTATTTTTTGTTTTTAGCTTTTCGAAGAGTGTATCTATTTCGTCTCTTCGTTGTTTTGTCATTGCAGCATCTACAGTGTATGATACGCCATTTCCATTATCTTTTAATACGTCTCCCTCTTTGACGTCTTTGCTGATTTTTGATAATGGTATATCTACCATTGTATCGTCAACTTCGCAAATGGCTAATCCGTTTTCTATTCGATCAACAATTATCATGGTTTACACGTACCACATGGTGTATAACCTGCATCTATTGCTTCCTGTCGTGAATTAAAATATATTCTATTTGTTTCGATAGGTAACGAGTGACAAGTAGGTAAATGGAATATTTTGCTGTTTTTATTGCCTATGTATATTGTTCCTTCTTCTGTTGGGGTTGGCGTGTCTTTTTCAACTGTTACAGTTATTGTTTTTCCATCAGTTGTAAATATTATTGTGCCGTTTTCGTCAGTTCTATAAATTGTGGCTCCTGTTGCAATTAAGCGTGTCATGGCTTCTTGATGTGGGTGATTATAAGTGTTACCTGCGCCACAGCTTATCACTGCATAAGTGGGGGTAACGATGTCTAAATAATTTTTAGAACTGCTTGTTCGTGACCCGTGATGTCCAACTTTAAGCACGTCGGCGTCAAGTGATAATCCATTTGTTATTTGATCATTTTCTGATTTTGTGTCTGCATCACCTGTGAATAAGAAAACTGTTTCGCCAAATTCTACGCGTAAAACGACAGAGCATTCATTGAGGTCTGAATATATGTAATTTGGTGCAATAACTTGTATGTTTGCGTTTCCCATAGTAAAATTTTGTCCTGGTTCTGCTATATTTACAGTTATGTCTTTTGCATCAATAGCGGTAATTAAGTTTTTATATGCTTGTATGGTGTGTGTTTTATCTGGCATAATAATTGTATCTATATTGTCCATTTTATTGACAACAGCTGTCATTGCTCCAATGTGGTCTGCATGTGGATGTGTTGCTACAAGATAATCTAAACTTGTTACCTCATATGTGGATAAATAATTGAGCATAAGTTGGTCTTGGCCAATATTTCCTGCATCTATTAGCATTGTATGTGTACCAGTTTTTAAGAGAATAGAATCTGCTTGTCCAACATCAAGAAAAATAACTTCTAACGTGCCCTGATCTAGTACTTGGGTATCTATTGTTGGTGTAGTTGGAAACAAAGAATCAGAGTTTTCATTAACTACTACACACGTAGCGATTAACGCTATAGCAACTACTGCTGTTATCGCAAAAATCTGTGGCTTTTTCATTATTAAACATAACCTATATTGTTTATATTTTTAACTGATTTTTGTATTACATTATATTTAATTTTAAATCCAGAAAACATTGTGTCTAATTTAATTTTGTTTAGACAAAAATGTCGATTGTTTAACAGTTTTCTAAATACACTGTGTGGTGACAAAATTTTTTTACCTCGTATATGCCACTTTTCGTATTATGTTATTTAAAGTTTTCTAAAAATTCGGTTTTTGTGTCTTTTCCCAAAATAATTTCACCTCCTAAAATATTGTATGGTTAAAGTTAAAAACAAGAGCGCACTAAAATGATGTGTAGAAAAAACATGCCACAGGCAAAGTCACTGTGAAATAGGCCGCTAACCACCTAAAACTAACTCCCAGACTGTATGAAAACTAACCAAAAATATGAACAAAAATTAAAAACCACCTAATTAAAAATATTTAAATAAAAAAACATAAAAATATTTCTAAAACACAAACTTTTTGGAATTATTTACAACAACAAAAATTCTGTAACCTATTTTTCAGACAATCTCATGGGTTTCTTTGGTATTTTGGTCCGCATAGGCATGGTAATAGTTTGTCTTGTAGTTTTAGTATAGCTGTTTTGAGTGTTTCTTTTGGAATGTTTAGTTTTTCTATTTTTGGGATATGTTGGCAAGATTTATGTCTTCTTGTATTTCTATTTATGTTTGGTCTGTGATTACTTGGGTTTCATTTCTATGTTTTTTTGAGCGATAACATAGAATGAACTTTACTCAATCCAAAAAAGTTAACCGATTAGACGACAACACTCATACTTAATTTGTGTTTATTGCGTTTTTGGAAATTGTTTACTTTTTTACATAAATAAATAGCAACAAAATCATTTAACTCTTTATCAACTAAATCACTATTACACACTAAATAATCAACTCCAATAAGTTCTTATGCAGCAATAGTTAAAAATCTGTTAAAATAGATTCTTATTTTAACCAATCAGTTTTCCCCAACAGAAATCTTGACAAAAAACATGCAAAATCCCTATATTCACTATAAATTTGAATAATTCCATTACTATCAAAAACCGTAAAACCCTCATTAAACGCTTTAGCGAAAAGTTCTGAAACACCAACATTTTTTCCTCCATCAACAAGTTTCTCCCTTAAAAAACTTAGAGCATTAACATTTTTACGAGTAATTTCAACAACCCATTTTCCATCTTCAATATATGGTCCGGCAACTGTCTGACTATTTTTTGTGTATTTAGCAAGAAAATGTGCACACTCATCTGAACATTCAAGAGGTGGTCCAAAATGTTTTTTGACATCAGCAATAATTAGTTGTTCCAACTTAAAAATAAAAACATTAAACGATTTTTCATTGCTCCAAACTGCGTCTCTGAATACTTTGAAACCATTAAACTCTAACAGTTTACGCAATGAACGTCTAGATTTGTAGAATTGCCCCCAAAACACGTCAGGTACAGCATCAATGCCTCCCGTAACTAGAAACAACAATGATGATCCATGATTATTCATCATACACTTCAAATCATCTGTGTCAAGAGCTGATTGTTTGGGTGCAAAAAAGAATATTTCTGACGGATTTTGCAAAAACGCACGCGATGCCCCAATGAAACTGTAAAGCTTTTCAGCTTGAACCGCTGAAGCAACATTACGCGCTTTATCAACCGGATCAACAATCACCAGTGGCTCTGAGAACAATGTTACTACATCTTTTTCTTTGTCTGCAAAATGGCGTTGTGGGTCAATTACGAGGCGTTTATTGTAATTTGCAAATGCTTGTACTGTTTGAACAAACGAACCAAAAGTTAGAATCAACAATTCACACAAGTAACCGCTGAATCCTCCGATTTTGATTTCAGCTCCATACACATTTATACATTTCATAAATTGTTTAAGTAGTCGTGTTTCTTCACGCATTTTAGGTGTTAAATGTTGTCTAATATAATTAGTGTGGTATGGTGTTCTGTCGGTTGCGCTTTGCCATTCACCTATTGCCGCATTAAAACAGGGAACAATATCTACCCGCATTTCGTTAATGGTTATTTCAAGATAAGGATGTTCCGCAAATCGTTCTGTAACGTGTGTTGCATTTTGCGTTACAGATCTTGCAATTTTTAAACCTATTTCACCGAGTTTTTCACGTGAAATGGTTGTGGGTAAACGAATAAAAATGTCAATGTCGGGGTTTTCCTTTAACCAAGTGTCTTTTGCTATGGATCCCTCTACTCTTACAGTTGCCTTTACATTTTGTTGTTTGCACGCATCTAAAAGTTTTTGTTTTAATTGCTTACTTAAAACCTCAACTTTACAGTATTCTTCAGGCGTAGGCGAAATTTTTTTTAATACCTGTTGAGTTAAGGTTTCAAGTTCTATTTGCATGTCTTTTTCGCTTCATTTTATGGGCTGTATTCCTTCAAAGTGGTATAAGCAGGACCCATAGTCGAAAGCTGACTTCTTTTTAACCGTAAATAATTCGCTTTGATATTCCCAAATTCATACTCTTGATGTCGTGTGACAAAATCAACTAATCGCTGTTTATTCGCGCCCGAACTAACGCGTGCAATAGTTAGATGAGCTTTAAATTCAGGTTCTGGTGCAAACCCCAAATCATGAAGCATTGGTTCAAGTTGTTCAAAAATACTTCGTAGTTGTTCAGCTCCTAAAGTAATTCCAGCCCAAACAACTCTTGGATAATTTATTGTTGGGAAGACGCCTAAACCTTGAAGCTGAATATTAAATGGAACAAATTTTACTTTTTTCATAACTTCATAAACTTTGTCAACCATTTCTGGATTTATAAGCCCAAGAAATCTTATGGTGATATGAATGTTTTTAGGCGAAACAAGTTTTAAATCTGCGTTAGTCTGCATTAACAATTTCTGTACAGCAGCTATTCTATTTATCAAATTTTCGTTTTGTATGTCGAAAGCAATAAAGCTTCGTATTTGTTCAGACATTTTTCTTTCCGTTACTATCTACAACGTTCCCTCATAAAAGTTTTAAGCATGAAAACTGTCTAAAAGCCAATAAATTTAAACATTTTAAACACAATAGCCAAAATGTGGACAAAAAACGGGGGTTCAACTGTTGTTTAAAGGTGAAGGTAGTTAATTTATAAAAGTTGGAATTGTATGGGTAATTTCCGAAAATCACGTTTTAGAAAACTAAATAGCATTATGACACGTTTTTCAGCAGGTAATTTTTGGAAAAATACAGTTTTTAGGCGGTTGTCTATAAACTTACCTTCGGCAGTTTGAGCAAAAAAACATAACGAATTAAAACCCAACACACAAACAACCCCAAACAAAAACAGGCTAATTATGGCGAAGATAACCCCTTTGAAATATTGGGCGTAAGCGAGACCGCCACAGAAGAAGAGGTTAAAAGTGCTTGGCGACGGCTTTGTAAAGAATGGCACCCTGCTACATTTGCGGAAAATGGCGAAGAAGTCAAAAAAGTCACATCAGAAAAATTTGACAAGATACAAAAGGCGTATGAGTGTATAAAACAGCGTGGGCTGGAGATAATTAATGGAGAAATCACAAATATAGTGTTAAACTTTAAAATTGTGACGCTAAAAGGGCTGCACAAACGACAACTTATCACTAAAGACGAGTTGGAGCAAGCTATAAAAACCCTAAAAAGCAGTGTAGTTGTAAGCAAAAATTAAATGCTGGACTTTTAAAACGTCGTATGTTAAAATGACGGTAGTTTAAAGTAAGGTGGGAGCAAAGCATGGAAATAACGCCAAATCAAAATGAAATTTACCAAAACATCAGAGAAATCATCTTAACCGCTCGGCAGGTATTAAGCGAACGGTTGAGTTTGCTATGGTGAAGACATATTGGCAAATAGGTAAGCAAATTATGGAGGCACAAGGCGGTGAGGTTAGAGCGGAATATGGCACACAACTTTTGAAATTTTTGGCAGAAAGATTGATGGTAGAGTTCGGTGTTTCTTTTGATGAACGAAATTTACGATACATGCGTCAATTTTACAACGTTTTTCCAATTTGGAACGCGCTGAGTTCCGAATTGAGCTGGACACATTACAGGCGGATTATGAGAATACCAAACGCAAACGAACGAGGGCGAGGAAGCCGTTATCACGGTTGAAAATAATCACATGCTTATTGTGGATAAGGAAGTATTTGACAGGGCACAGAGGGAGATGTAGCGTCGAAAGACTGCGACCTTTGAGAAAAGCCGATATTCCAACCGTCATGTGTGGAGTAGCAAGGTCAAATGCGCTATTGTAATTCGAGTTTTAAGCGCAGAATTAACAATAAAAAGGCGCAAAATCAGCAGATTATGTGGCAGTGCAGCGAGGCGTTAAAGTTTGGTAGGGAGAAGGTTAATGCGCAGGTCATAAGGTGGGTTGTTACTGTCGCGCTGTTCATGAGCATGTTTTGCGGGATAATTTTCTTGCTGTCTTGAACACGGTGATTGAGCATAAGACCAAGTTGTGCGTGAGTTAAAGGTCGCGGTAAATCAAGCCATAGCAGCAGTCCTGATAAATCAGGTGAAATTAGGGCGATTGGGGCGGATATGGATAAGATAACGGTGAAAAAGTTGAAGCTGCTGGATTTGTGTGTTGATGGCGTGGTTTCGCGTGCAGAGTTTGAAGCGTCTAATAGTCAGTATAATAAGCAATTGGATGCGTTGAATAAGCAGTCTTTAGTCTTGAAATTGGATAATAAAATTGTGGAAGATTTGACGCAAAAATTGGCTAATATTGAGGTGGCTATTGAGGCTATTGTGAGGTTTAAGGAGTTTAGTGAGTCGGTGTGCGGTGAAATTTTGCATAAGGTAATTGTTGAGGGTAGGGATAAAATGTCCTTTTACCTGATGACAAGTGAGACCGCGGGTCCTCTTTTTGTTAAAATGTCTCCTTTGTTAGTGAGGTATTGAATAGGATAATAGTAATATTCGTCGTCATTTAGGGCGGTTTACGCGTAGAGTAAAAGTGGTTTCTAAATGTGAATGATGGTTGATACTTTGTTAAATTTGTGAGAAAATTTGACTACGCCCGAGGTTTTCACTCAAATTCAAACAATAGTGCTGTCTCCATATAGGTGAAAACTCTCAGGAAAAGTAGCAGTATGCTAAAATAATGGTTGTTTTCTTTTTGTACTGGAAAAGGGTTTGTTATGAATGTTGATAAGCTTGTTATAGGTTTAACTGGTATGCCGGGTGCAGGGAAATCAGTTTTTGTAGAGGCTGCAAAAACAGTTGGTTATGTTGCAGTGTCGATGGGTGATGTAATACGTGAAGAGACTAAAAAGCGTGGTTTGGAGTTAAATCCGCAAAATGTGGGTCAGGTGATGTTGGAGTTGCGTAAAGAGGGTGGGGATAATGTGGTTGCTGAGTTGTGTGTGCCAAAAATTGAGTTGCAGGTTGGTAGTAGGATTGTTATAGATGGGTTGCGAAGTTTAAATGAGGTTGATGTGTTTAAGGCAAATTTTGTTGGTTTTAAGCTTGTTGCTGTTCATGCTGCTTCTTTGGTTCGTTTTGCGCGTTTGAGTTTACGTGGTCGAAGTGATGATCCTAAAACTTTTGAATTATTTCATGAACGTGATATGCGTGAGTTAAGTGTTGGTTTAGGTAGTGTAATTGCTTTCTCTGAGCATGTTATAGTTAATGATAGTAGTATAGAAGTGTTTAATACAGAAGTGAAAAAGTATTTGGGGCTGGTTGAATCTATATGGAAACAGTAACGGTTCGCGTAGAAGCAGATGTTAATGCTACAGAGGATGAAGAGAAAGTTAAAAAGGCGGTTAGTAATATTTTTGATAATCTAGTTTTTACTGTTGAACCTGCTTTTCAAGGTTGTCGTTTGAAAGCTGTTGGTCAAGGTCAGGTTTCTTTAATTAAATTTCGTAATGTGTTGCGTAATGATCGTGTAAGAGATGCGGCAAGAAAATTGTTATATCGTGCAGCGTGTGATGATAGGATTGTTTTTTATTTAAATAAGCAGGTTGCTTATGTTGGGCATGTTAGTTTTTCAGAGGAATATGGTGAGTCGCCTTTAGGGCCGTTGTGTGTGGTTATTGAGACTGCTGCGCCTAAGCAGCTTGTTGATTGGCTTGCAGAAAAAACAAAGAAGTGATTGGTGTTGGTTGAGCGTGTGTATGTTACAAGGTCTGGTGCGGTTCTTATGGGTGATAGTGTGTCATGTGATGCTTTTGATGCGGGGCGGCCGTTGCGTGTTGTTACTCATGCGCATGCGGATCATTTAGGTGGTTTGCGTAAAAGTATTAAGTGTTGTGATAAGGTTATTATGACTCCTGCTACAAGGGAGCTTGCAGGAATTGTGAATCCTAAATTTGAACTTGATGCTAGTAATGTTTTGTCTCTTGAGTATGGTAAGTCGTTTATGTATAATGGTGAAACAATTACGCTTCTAAAAGCTAATCATATTATGGGTGCTTCTCAAGTGTTAGTGGAAGATAAGGATAGTGTTCGAACTGTTTATACTGGTGATTTTAAACTTTGTGAAACTCCTGTTATTGATTGTGATGTGCTTGTGATTGAAGCTACTTATGGTAATCCAGCATATAGGCGTAATTTTGATGTTGATATTGACAAGTTGTTGATTTCGATGATTGAGCGGCGTTTGCGTGGTGGGTCTGTGTATGTTTTTGGTTTTTATGGTAAATTGCAAGAGGTTATGCAGATGTTGCGAAATGCTGATGTAGAGGTTCCTTTTGTGATGCCTGATACTGTGTATGAGATTTCTAATGTTTGTTGCAATTATGGTATGAATCTTGGCGGATTAACTCTTGATACAAGTAAAGCTGGTCAAGAACTTCTTAATGGTGATTTGCCCTGTGTTGCTTTTTATCATACAAATGCTCGTTTTAAAGTTGGGTTGAGAAATTCTCGTGTGTGTGTAAGTGGGTGGGAGTTTCAAAATCCTTGTAGGCAAATTACTGAAAATGAATATCTTGTGGCGCTTAGTGATCATTCTGATTTTGATGATTTAATTGAATATGTAAAACGTTCTAAAGCAAAAAAAGTTATAACAGATAGTTATCGTTCAAGTCATGGAAAAATGTTGGCTGGTGAGATAACAAAAAGATTAGGGGTGCCTGCAACGGCACAGCCATTATCAAAAGGCCAAACAACACTGTTATAAGTTTTATTTGTTGCCGAAAATGAGTTGTTGGTTTTTTTCGTCTACTACAATTGTTACTTTTTTGTCAATTTTGTCTGCTAAAATCATTTTCGAAAGCTCATTTATGATTTCTCTTTGAATTACTCGTTTAATTGGTCTTGCACCAAATTGAGGGTCAAACCCAATTTTAGCGATATGCTCTATTGCGGCTTTGGTTGTAATCATATGTATGCCATTTTTTTCTAGCATTTTTTGAACGTTGTCAAGTTGTTTTTCAACGATTTTATTAATTTCTTCTATTGATAAGGGTTGGAACATGATTGTTTCGTCAATGCGATTAAGAAACTCTGGTTTTATAGTTTTTTTAAGTAGATTAAACACTTCTTCTTTTGTTTTGTTTAATATTTCTTCTCGGTTATCGGCTGTTATTTTTTCAAGATTATTTTGAATAAGGTGGGAACCAATGTTTGATGTCATAATAATTATAGTGTTCTTAAAATCAACTGTTCTGCCTTTATTGTCAGTTAATCTGCCATCATCTAAGACCTGTAGTAAAATATTGAAAACATCTGGGTTAGCTTTCTCAATTTCGTCAAGTAATACTACAGAGTATGGTTTACGTCGTACTGCTTCTGTTAATTGTCCGCTTTCTTCATAACCAACATATCCTGGAGGTGCACCAACGAGTTTTGAAACGGTGTGTCGTTCTTGGTATTCAGACATGTCAATTCTAATCATGCTATTTTCAGTATTAAAAAGAAACTCTGCTAATGATTTTGCTAACTCAGTTTTACCAACACCTGTTGTTCCAAGGAAAATAAATGACCCTATGGGACGTTTAGAATCCTGTAAACCCGCGCGACTGCGCCGTATAGCATCTGAAACAGCACTAATTGCTTCTTCTTGTCCAACTACTCTTATATGTAACTCGTTTTCGAGGTTTAATAATTTTTGGCGTTCACTTTGTAACATTCGATTAACTGGTATACCTGTCCAATGAGAAACGACTTCTGCAATCTCTTCTGCACCAACTTCTTCATTTACAAGTGCTGAATCTTTTTGTACTTCCGAAAGTTTTTCTTTGAATTGTTCTATATCTTTTATAGCTTCAGGAATTTTGCCATAACGAATTTCAGCAACTCTCTCTAAATTGCCCATGCGGTTAGCAGCTTCATCTTCAAGTTTAAGTTGCTCGATTTCATTTTTTCTTAACTGTATTTTTTCTACAAGATCTTTTTCAGTTTGCCATTTAGCCTTCAATTTGTTGCGTTCTTCAGTTAAATTGGCAATTTCTTCTTTTATAGGTCTAAGTTTTGTTTCATCTTTTTCTCGTTTGATAGCTTCACGTTCAATTTCTAATTGCCTGATTTTGCGTTCTATTGCTTCAAGCTCTTCAGGTGCACTATTAATCTCTAAACGTAATTTAGCTGCTGCCTCATCTATAAGATCTATGGCTTTATCAGGCAAAAATCGTTCTGAAATATATCTTTGAGAGAGTTCTACAGCAGTTATTATAGCTTCATCCTTTATACGTACATGATGAAACACTTCATATCGTTCTTTTAACCCTCGAAGAATTGAAATGGCGTCAAGAATATTTGGTTCGTTAACTATGACTGGTTGAAAACGTCTTTCTAAGGCTTTATCTTTTTCAAAATATTTTTGGTACTCTTTAAGCGTGGTTGCACCAATAGCTCGTAACTCGCCTCTTGCTAAAGCTGGCTTTAAAATGTTTGCTGCATCCATTGCGCCTTCGCCTGCACCTGCTCCAACCAGAATGTGTATTTCGTCAATAAACAGAATTATTTCTCCATCAGAAGAAACTACCTCTTTTATGACGCTTTTTAAGCGTTCTTCAAATTCTCCTTTATATTTGGCTCCTGCAATTAAAGCTCCCATGTCCAGCGAGTAAAACTGTTTGGTTTTTAGATTTTCTGGTACGTCTCCATTTATGATGCGGTGTGCTATGCCTTCTGCTATTGCTGTTTTACCTACTCCTGGTTCACCGATGAGTATGGGGTTGTTTTTGGTTCTTCGTGATAAAATTTGTAGAACACGGCTAATTTCTTCATCTCTGCCAATGACTGGATCAAGTTTACCTGTTTGTGCTTGTTTGTTAAGGTTGATGGCGTATTTGTTTAAAGCATTGTATGTGTCTTCGGCTGTTTGTGAATTTACGTTTGAGCCTTTGCGTAGTTGGTTGATGGCTGTTTTTAATTCTTTTTCTTGGATTCCACAGGTTTGCATTAAACGGGTTGCAGGGTCATTAATTGAGAGTGTGGCGATTAAAAGTTGTTCAATTGGTATGAATTCATCTTTCATTTTTAATGCGTGTTCTTGGGCTTTTTGTAGTATTTTATTAAAATTTGGAGATAGATAGGATTGACCGCCTACAATTTTTGGTAAATCTTCAATTAATTTGTCTAGTTGTTTTGTAAAATAGTCAACATTCACATTTAATGCAGATAATAAGTAGGGCATCACGTTTTCGTCAACTGTTAAAATTGCTTTTAACAAGTGTACTGGTTCAATTGCTTGATGCTGTTTTGTGGTTGCAATCTCTGAGGCTTTTTGAATGGCTTCTTGAGATTTTACAGTAAAATTATTTAGATTCATAACTTGTCACCCACACTTTTTAATTATGTATGATTATGGGATACTTAATATTCGTTACACCAAAAATTAACAAACAACAAAATAAATATTTTGGTGAAAATACCTAAAAACAACATTTCACAGACAACCAAAAACCGCAAACTATTTTTAACCTAAACCAGATTTTAGCCACTAAAACACTTTTTGACACATAAAAGCTTAACAACCACTACCCACAACATTACCTACAACAGTTAACATGCAAAAGGATGACAAAATTGCGAAGTAACCAAATAAAAACAGGAATCGAACATGCCCCTCATCGTGCATTACTTAAATCATTAGGACTAAATGATGATGACATAACTAAACCTTTCATTGGAATAGCTAACAGTTACAACACAATTGTTCCCGGACACATTCATCTACGCACACTTAGCGAAACCGTAAAAGAAGGCATCCTATCTGCAGGCGGAACACCATTTGAATTCAACACCATAGCAGTTTGTGACGGAATAGCCATGGGACACGAAGGCATGCGATACAGCCTTCCAAGCCGTGAAATCATTGCAGATTCCGTTGAAATCATGATTCAAGCCCACCGCCTTGACGGTCTTGTCATGATAAGCAACTGCGACAAAGTCACACCAGGCATGCTCATGGCCGCAGCACGTATAGACATTCCAGCAATTATGCTCACAGGCGGCCCAATGCAAGCTGGACAATACAACGGAAAAAAAGTCAGTTACTCAAACGTTCCAGAAGCACTTGGACAAGTAGTTGCAGGAAAAATGAGTACAACCGAACTCACTAAACTTGAAAACACTGCATGCCCCGGATGCGGAAGCTGTAGCGGCATGTTCACAGCAAACACCATGGCCTGCATGAGCGAAGCACTAGGCATGTCCCTACCATACTGCGCAACAACTCTTGCCACAAGCGCAAACAAAATCAGACTTGCACGCCAAACAGGCAAACAAATACTCAAACTCATAGAACAGAACATAAAACCTTCCAATATACTCACATTAAACGCTTTCAAAAATGCTATAGCCGTAGATATGGCTCTAGGCGGCTCAACTAACACAGTGCTACATTTACCAGCTATCGCAAAAGAAACCGGACTAACACTCCCACTTTCATTGTTTGATGAAACAGGCCGAAAAGTACCCCACCTGTGTAGTATGATACCAAGTGGAACACACGCAATTGAAGACCTAGATGCCGCAGGAAGTGTCCCAGCAGTCATGCACCAAATCCAAACACTACTAAATACCAACACAATAACAGTCACAGGACGAACAATTGCTGAAAACATCAAAAACGCAACAGTACTCAACCAAAATGTCATACACTCCATAGACAACCCTGTGCACACAGAAGGCGGCATTGCTATTCTAACAGGTAATATTGCACCAAAAGGAGCAGTAATCAAAACCGCAGGTGTTTCACCAAAAATGCTCAAACACACTGGCCCAGCCAAAGTCTACGATTCAGAAAAAGAAACCATAACAGCTATCCACAACAAACAAATCAACCCTGGCGACATCATAGTCATACGCTACGAAGGACCAAAAGGTGGACCCGGCATGCCTGAAATGCTTATCCCAACAGCAACAATTGCAGGTATGGGCCTAAGCGAAAGTGTCGCCCTAATCACCGACGGCAGATTCAGTGGAGCAACACGCGGCGGAAGCATAGGACACGTCACTCCAGAAGCATTCGATGGCGGACCAATAGCAATCATACAAAACGGCGACATTATAACAATCGATATCCCAAACAGAACACTAAACATTAACTTAACCAACAAAGAGATTGAAACACGATTAAGCACGTGGAAACCAAAAAAACCCGAATTTACTAAAGGCATCCTCTCAAAATACCGTCCAACGTCAACCGAATAAAATATCCAAACTATTAGCAATCAATGAAAATATGCTATATCAGTTTATTTTTTTTTAGTTCTATTAATATCTTGGACATTATGGTTTCATGTTAATTTTTTGATGAAAAAAAATGGTTGTTTTTAAAGTTTAGTTTAAGGTTAACCTTCTCTTTTTTAGAGAAATATGCATGAAAAATCATGTTTTTACGTATTTAGTGGACAAAACAAAATCTTTTTTCATGTTTTAAGATTTATATAGTTTAGATGGTGCAAAAAAGCTAAAAACAACACTATTGTACACTATACAGTGTGCATTAACTCTATGCTGTTGTTATAGTTGTGATTCTGAGATTTTTAGTTTGATTTTTCAGCTAGGCTAACGAATTTTTAACAAAGTTTGGCGTGTTTAGCTGTGAATACTGCATTGTAGGTTCTTTTACCATTTTTATTTACCTCAAATTTTACATTACCCCCAAAGCAGGCATCGAATATTTTTCTAAAATCCCCTGTCATTTCAGGAATTGTATCATCAAACCAGCATAACACATAATGATCGTTTATTCCTTCAGTCGAAGATAAATAATCAATACTGCCCATAAGTTTAAAGAAATCTTGAATCGACCCTGTTAATGAATTGTTTGTTTGGTTAATCACAAGTTTTCGTGCCTTAATGACAACAAAAGGTTCAACTTCAGGGATATCTCTTTCTTTAAAAATGCATATTACAGGTTTATTCCAAATATTTTCTGTCAAACAAAGACCTCAAAGAACATGTTACACCGATAAATAATAAGATTCCCAACAATGTTTTAATGGATAGAATTTATTAAATAGGTAGATTCATCAGTTATTGCAGTGAAGGTTCTGTAAACTTTAATTGTTTCAAACGTGGTTAATTTTATTATGTTGCAAGTTCGAGTCATGTCTGTAAAAGATTACGTGTTTGCGGTTGATTTAGCTAATACTATGGGTTGGGCTATGGAGTTAGCAGATTTTAGGTTTAACCAATTTCTTGAGCCTGAGGGTTGTTTTGTATTGTTTAATGGTTCTGTTCCTGTAGGAGTGGCGACTTGTATAAGTTTTGGTAATGTGGGTTGGTTTGGAAATTTGGTTGTTAAGCCTGAGTATAGGGGTTGTGGTGGTGGTCGTTTGCTTTTGGATTATGCTGTTAGGTATTTGTGGAGTAGAGGTGTGAAGTCTGTTGGTTTGTATACTTATCCGTGTTTTAGGGATTTTTATGGTAAGGTTGGGTTTAAGGTGGATATGGATTTGGTGGTTATGCAGTGTAGTCAGTTGCAATCTTGTGATTTTGGTTCGTTTGGGTTTGAGTCTTGTTTTGATTTTTCTTTGTTGGCTAGTTTTGATAGGCGTTTTTTTGGTGCTGATAGGTCGCGGTTGTTGAGGGGTATATTGCAAGGGGAGGGTAATTTGTGTTATGTTTCAATGGATGGGGATAATGTTGTGGGTTATGTTTTAGCTAAGATTTATGATGGTGTTGTGGAGGTTGGGCCATTAGTTTGTAGTGTTGATAGGTCTGAGGTGGTGTTTGGGCTTTTGAAGGCAGTGTTAGGTAGGTTAGTTGGTAGGTCTGTTTTGCTTTATTTGCATCAGAATCAGTTTTGTTTGGAAGAGTTTTTGTTGGGGGTGGGTTTTAGGAAAAGTTTTTTTTTATCAAGAATGTTTTTAGGGGAGTCTAAGGTTCAAGCTGGTGTTTGTCTCGCTGAATCATTGGAGCGAGGGTAGTGTCTATGTCTGATTGCTGTTATCGTCTCGTTAAGGATTTTTTAGTAAAGTCTATGCCGGCTGTTAGAGCTTTAGTTGATAGTGTCCAGCGTCATAAAGAAAGTGAATTTTGTCGTAAAGTAACTTTTTTAGAATTTGTCGGTGGAAAAAAAGTCAGTTGCTCTATAAATGGCACTCATTTTTATTTACGCGGTTCGGTTGAGTATACAAATCCACAATTAACAGCTGAAGAAGTTCAAGGCATCATTGGCATACGTTTACTTCAAGTATGTGCAAATTATTACCTTGAATCAGGTATGCAAAATCCTGTTGAAGCTGATTATAATAATTTATGTGAAGAACTTAAAAAACCACCTAACGGTTATGTTTTACCATTTTTACTTAACACTGATGATGTAGAGGCTGATAGATATTCTATTAATCCTTTAAGACAATCAATAATTGATAGTGGACAGAGCGCATTCCCAGTAGCTAACATTAAAACAGATCAACTTTGTGTTGATAAAGTATTTACTGAAAAATATGATGGTGCTTTAATTTCTAAAGAAGAAGTTAATTTGATATCAGAAGAACTTTTGGCTAACAATTGTTATATGGATTTTGTTGATGCTGTTAAATTTCGACAGATGGATATGTTATCAAAAGTTTTTGGTATAAATTTTAGTTTTTATACTCTTCGTATGCCATTGTCTACTTTGCAAATAGAAAAGAAAGATGATTTGCTACATTATATTATAAGTGAGGTACATCAGAGTTTTCAATCAATAGAACAAGCCTACAATTGTATGGGTAGAAGCATAAATAAACGTACTACTTTGCTTACAGTTCCCCACTCAGAAAAAGGATATGGTTCCAAACGAGCTGCCCATGGAAAAATCCATTTCGACAACAATAACAAACTCTTAAATGTAAGCATAAAATACAAGCCTACATTGCTTTATCCAAATGGTATAGACTCTAATGATGTATCTATAACACAAGGTGAGGATACTTTTGTTGTAGACGCAGAAAAATTTGTTAATTATAGCTATGCTGAAACGCCTTCTTCACCACAATTTTTTCTATACGCGTTAGCTTCTCCTGAAGATGCAGCTTTGTGGCATGGTGTAGGTGCCTTTGCAGCACCACAACTTTTACAAACATATACTTTAGCACATAAAGCTTGCAGTAAAGGCTTGTTAATTCCAAATATTACAGAAAAATTTGGTTTACACTGCCAAACCCCATTACAGTTTAATTTAGTACCTGAAGACATGTGGCGCAATTTAAAGTATCAAAACATTGATGCAAGCATTGGTACCATCAAAAACTTTGATAACTTTATCCAAAGAGGTATGCGACTTGAATATCTCTCAGAATATAAATAGGAGCAAACAAACATGTCCTCTATAGACTTGTTAATGCTTAACATTCAAAAAACATGCCATAAACTAATAGTAAACCATTCAAACACCGAAACCGTCAAAGGACACTTTCTGGATTATTTTAAAGAATTCGATAAAGTTGAAGCCGTACAGAGACTTTTTGGAGATAATACAACAAATATCCTACAGGAATTAGAGGTTGAATTCAACTGGCTAAATGGATACATGCACGTTGATGGTAAAGATGGACACATTGTTATATGCAGAACTTATCTTCAAAAAGGCAATAAAACCGACATTTACCTAGACCTAATCCATGAACTCTGCCATGTAAAACAGTTCAGAGAAGGCAAAGAACTCTTTGACAAAAAATACAAATACGTTGACCGACCCACAGAAATTGACGCATACCATTATACCATACAAGAAGCAAGACGAATAGGCCTAACCGAAGACCGCATATGCCAATACCTAAAAACCGAATGGATAAACAACGCAGAACTTGAACGACTAGCAACAGCTATTGGAGTAACCTTTAAACAACACACCCCAAAACATCCTGATAAACCCTAAACATTTTTTGAGCACAAATATCCCACGTAAATTTCTCACTAACAAACTTACGCCCAGCTAACCCCATATTCTGCCGCAAATTAACATCACCCAAAAGTTTCAACAACAATTCAGCTAACTCACCACTACAACCACAATCAGCCAATAAACCTGTTTCACCATTAACAACAACCTCATTTACACCACCAATATTGAAAGCAACCACAGGCTTCTCTGATGCAGAAGCTTCAAGCAACACAATACCCTGACCTTCCTGAATAGAAGGTAAAACAAACACATCACAACAACTATACAATGCAGAAAGCTCAATCTCAGATAAACCATTTTTAAAAACAAAATTATCCAAAAGCTTTGCATCCATTAAACAGTTAAATAACCAATTTTTCAAAGGACCATCACCAACGATAACAAATTGCACATTTGACTGAAATTTAACTACATGTTTAGCAGCTTCCACTAAAAACATTAACCCTTTACGAGGTATTAAACTACCCACAAAAAGCACCACAGGCACATCTCTTAAACCAAACTGAGCTTTAATCAAGACAGGATCTTTCGCAGAACAAAACTTTTCTAAATCAACACCATTAGGCACTATACACACTTTTAAAGGATCAACATCATAATATTTCTGCATTTTCTCAAAAGAATACTTACTGATAGTAACAACAAAATCTGCTTCTTTAACTGTTTTTCCCTCTAATCGGGCAAGACGCGCCATAAAACAATTAGCAATTCTACTCCTAAAAGGTAAGCAACCATTTAATTTTGCCTGCTCAAACTCATCAGCTAACACCCCATGAACCGTATGCACAACCGCTTTTTTTATAGACCTATTTTTAAATGCTTTAAGAAGCCCATAACCATTATCATTATGCACCTCGTAAACATTAGCATTAAAATTGGTTTTAGATACAGTACGATTAAAAGTCCAATTATCAAGAGGGTAAACACTATCAGTTGATGCAAGAGGAACAAAAAATACACCATTTATTTTAACAGGTTTTTTAAAACTCGCTTTTGTTCCGCTATAAACAGTAATATCCACACTATTTACAAGCCGTAGTGTAGACTCACGTATACGCCTCTCCACACCCCCAGTGTACAAATGAGGCGGCTGAGTGTTAAAAACAGCTAAACGCATTTTGTCCATATAATACTTTTGTTTAAAGCAGTTTTTATGTCTACTGATTTAATCTCAGATAAGTGAGTTTGTGTTTGTTGTGCAAAAAAAGTGTATAAAAATAATGCCTCTTTTTAGATTAAAAACAAACCAAAATTGGATCACAATAACTTCAAAAATCCTAAGATTACAATGTGCAGTGGTACATAAATACATAGAAACTATGCACAAGAGTTATTATAGTGGATTATTTGAAAGTTTTCACACTTAGAAAGATAAAACTACTCATATTTTTATTGTTTTTAATATTTCTTTTTGGAAGATAATTCTTACATTTTACCATAATTTACATTCTACTTGTTCGCTCGTGAAATATGTTACGTCACATTTTTTTCTAAACGTGAATACGCTCGAATTTTTTATGTGTAAACGTTAATTGTGTCGTTATATGCAACATAGTTTTTAACCTGTGTTTTAACAGCACCCGATTTTTTTAGTGCAAAAACTGCTAATACAACAAGAAGTGCTATGACAAGAACTATTGTTACAATAAGTAGAAGAGGCCAATGTTTTGGTTCAACTATAATTTCGGGATTAGTTGGTGTTGCATGGGTAGTTCTACTTGGTGCAGGGTTATTTGATGTAGACGTATTGGGTGAAGGTTTACTTGGTGACCCTTCAGAACCACCGCCTTTTGAACCACCACCCGATTCAGATCCGCCTGAAGTGGGATTCCAGATAGCTGTTATGGCAACATTACGGTCAGGCATAGTGAAGGTTGCAGTGGCACTATTAATGTTTGACAATGTAACACTACCCGCAGTAACACTCCACCTGGTAAATGTGTAGCCTTCACGGTTGCCAGCGTTTATGGTAACAGTTACTTCTGGGACATAATTGCCTGAACCAGTAGTTGATGCAAAGCTATCCGCTATAGATACAGTATATGTGATTGGTGTGTTTTTGGTGTAGCTGATGTCATAATTGTTGTATCCTTGAGTAAAAGGATCTGTCCAAAAAGTGCATTTTATGTTTGTAGCATAAAGGGCATCATCATTGGGATTT
>WRNB01000012.1 GCA_009776805.1 Candidatus Bathycorpusculum grumuli
GCCGCTCGGGTTAAGCCCAGTCTACTCAACGGTCGTTTTGACCAAGTAACGATCGGGCTAACCAGCAAGGTAAACTAAAGGCAGGATCTTTCATAAAGTCTATTCAGAACTAAAATTTAAATCAATAATAATATTTTTAGGTAAAAAAGTCAACAGTTTTAATATAAGTTTTTCGCGATGTTCTATTATATTTGGACTTTTTTTGATTTTAAGATTTTCTTCTTGGAAGAAACTATACACTAAATCTATGAGTTTATTTTGTGTTTGTTTTTTGGATAATCTGTAAACGGTTTCATCTATGGCTTGTTCTAAGATTTTAGCACAGTTAGCTTTTCCAAGTTTTCGTCCTAACACCATAAATGTAGCAACTGATGTCACATATTCGTCGGCAAGAATGTCTTCAAAGAGTGTTTGTTCACGGTTACGAAAACGATATTCGTATTGTTGCCATATGAATGAGTGAACTAACATACGTATTAGCAGTTCTTTTGTTGTATTATTGTTATCTGTTTTTGATAAATATATACTAATTTCTAAGGGGTTACTTTCTTCGATACAACCATACCTATTTTGAGACGTTTTCTTATAAAGTAAAACTTGGATACCAGTTTCTTTAGCAATATCTGGAAATGTATCACCACATACAGCTTCAATTTTTTGCAACATTTTTTGACCACTAATTTTCCAAGTTTTTTCATATTGTTCTTTTTTCTTGGTAAGCCAAAAGCGATCGTTTTTGGTTTGCCCTGTTCCAACTTTAAATGCTATAGGCGGAAAATCGTTTATTGCTCTACACCTTATAAAAGTAATAGATTATATACAATTTATTTCTTATTATTTCTCAGCGCAAAATTGTTTTACCTTTCAAATAGATCAGAACTAATTCAAACATTTTAACATATATATCTACATATTAGCAAGCATTAAGTACCTCTCAATAGTGAATACATTTTTAGAGGAAGTTATTAATTCAATGTCTGAAAATTTCGCAAAAAAATGGGATCAAAAAAGAGAAAATACTATTCTAAATTCAATTAACCAAACAATTAGACCCCCACAACCATTAAAACCAAAATTGGATATGGCAACACGAAAACTTGACATTCAAATCCAACGTTTAGAACAAACAAGTGAGCGTTTTATACAAAAAGATAAAGCGTTATTTACAAAACTCGTAGACTCTTATCAACAACATGATATGGCTCACGCAAATATTTACGCCACTGAGCTATCTGAAATTCGCAAAATGACCAGAATTGTCATGAACGCTCGACTTGCTCTTGACCAAATAAGCCTTAGAATAAAAACCGTGACAGAACTGGGCGACATAGTATCCATGTTAGGTCCGTGTATTGGTGTACTTCGTAGCGTGAATTCTGGAATGGGAGGAATTCTACCAGCCGCAGAAAATGAATTGGGTGAAATCGGTGATCTACTAAGTGGTGTAATGTTGGAAGCAGGACAAGGTAGCGGAATGTCACTCAACTTTAACACAGTCAATGAAGATGCATCAAAAATTTTATCTGAAGCAGCCATAGTTGCCGAACAAAAAATTGGCGCAAGCTTTCCAGATCTACCAACTGGAATGCCAACTGGCGAGTCAACAGATAAATCAAGAACCTAAAAGGTAATTCAACACTTTTACTTTTTTCTATTTTATAACACGTTTTTATAGCTACAAAAATGTATAGTTTATACATAAAACATGAATTTATATTTATTATTTAGCTGGGTGTAGAGCATGTTTTCTATCTGTAAACAGTTATGTATAGTAGCCTTTCGTTATTATTTGTAGATTCTAAAGTTGTATATACATATTCTAAATGATTCAAAAATTGTGTGCTTAAAACACGAATATTACACTATCACATTGACAAAATACACAACCATCACCAAACAATAATAACGACTAAAGTATGTGATTTTTCGGCAGAAATTGAGGTTGTGAAATAAATGAAAAACGGAGTAAATGTTGTGTGAAAAATGTTTTACTATAAAACATTATACATAACCAGAACCTGCTGAGAAATAACAGATATATAACAAAAATTTTATAAAAAAAATGAGATTAAGAAAGAGCTTCGAGAGCATTTATAGTATTTGTGTCTACTTGTAAAACGTTTGATTCTACTAGCACATAATAAACAGTTAACATGATTTGAGGATTATTATAAATTTGCCTGTTTTGAAGTGCCACCAGTACACCTAACTCTTTATCAAAATAAATGTAAGCATATGACTCATAAGTTGTAGAATAAGTTTCATCGTCCATATCATAGAACGTTCCACTTACAGACATAAAATTTGTTGTCCGATCACCATCACTATACGGTACAATTTCAACACTATCAATTTCTGCACCTTCAGCATAATCTGGGCGAGATTGTTTACCAACCGCTAAATTTATAGCATAAATACCCCAGAAACTTCCTTCACCAGAACTAGCTCCTGTTGCAACATCAATTGCACCATCATAAATATAGCTGGTACCATTATGGAATTGAGTAATCTCCGTGTACGAGACATTTGTAGATTCAACACCTGTTATCTGAATACGATAATAATCTGTTGAGTTTACAGCAATAAACTCGTTAGGTATAGCTACACCCTCATCAGCCCACTCTGCAACACCCACCATTTTGTATGTAAATACATCACCAACTTTTACACCTACTTCAGGCCTAACATCTGGTTGAGCCGCATAAATTACTGCCACTAACACAACTAACAAAACTACAAGTACCAATATTATGTAATATATTTTATGTTTCATTTGTTGTAACAACTTGTACGTAACATATAGCCTTTTTGCCAAATTCACCCG
The DNA here is from genome assembly GCA_009776805.1 of Candidatus Bathycorpusculum grumuli. GTDB lineage: Archaea > Thermoproteota > Bathyarchaeia > Bathyarchaeales > Bathycorpusculaceae > Bathycorpusculum > Bathycorpusculum grumuli. The sequence continues at coordinate 2,825 of WRNB01000012.1, forward strand.
TAAAGAACAAAACGTTTTCGACACAAAATAACTAAACCACCAACCTACACATACATAACCAAACATAACACAACATAAATCAAATCACCATTTAGACCTTAACCTAACCCACAATTCAAACATAGATTTTTCGATACAACCAACAAAAACAATAAACACCAACCACCACTACAAAAAACAACACACCACACAAAAAAATTGTATACATTCAACTATGTGAAAAAAGAGTTTCTTTGCACATTTTAAATCGAACAATAAAAATTTACGTTATTTCCGTTCAACAAACACAACAACACACACATGTTCATGCACGTATATTCATACGAGCCAAACACATACAAAAATTTTAACAAACTAGAACACTGTAGAGATAAAAAATGATTAAAAAAATTCATCTGTGAATTCTTCATCACCATTTGCAGACGTATGGTCATCTTCTTCTGTTTGAGCATCATGTTCAGTATTTAACTGACGTGACTGTGGAAGCATATTCGGCGTTAATTGTGATGATACATCTTTTACAAGATCACTGAGAGGTTTACGACATTTACTACATTGAAATATTTTATTACCACACTCTGGACAAAACAAATCGTGCTCAATCATACGCTGAAAAATTTCTATTAATACATTCTTATTATGAAGAAATTGCTCATCAGATAACTGAATTTGAGGTTTGACTTCTGTTTTTAGAGAGGTTTTTTGTGGCGTTATTTCTTGGTAAATTTTACTGATGCTTGTTTTTCCTTCGCGTAATTTTTGTTTGTCATCTTCACTTGCTTTTTCAATAATTTTTTTACCCCGCTCAAGTGTCCGAGTTGATACACCTGCTTTTTTGGCAACTAAATCAACAGTTTTTTCGCTGGGCTTGAATTCAGAAAATGAGTCAACAACAGTTGTCTCTTCTGGCTGGTTAGGTTGGTTTTGTTTATTTTTGGTTTGGTATTTTTTTGCTATAGCCTTTTCGATCTCTAGAAGAGGCACAGCGAGTTCAACAAGTTGAAAATTGTTTAGATGACGCCGTCGTAGATTAGCTTCGATTACGAACTTTTTTTCCAATAGTTTATCTTCAAAATGTTTAACTTCAAAGTCAGGTTCAATACCTAATTCTGTGCAAGCGCGAAAACGGTGGTGTCCGTCAAGAACTTCAAGACTTTCACTGACAATAATGGGATAATGTTGTCCTTCTGTTCGAATAGACTCTTTAAGTTGCTCGAATTCTTCTAGGGTCATTGTGGGTAACATTTTTTCGTATTCAGGGTTTAAACGTAGACTCATTTTATCGCCTGTGAATTTATGTGATTATGAGTTAATATTTGAACCAAACAATAAATTGTTTGCTTAAAATTTGTGTGTGTTGTTTTTGTTTTTAGTAAAGTAAAGGGAGTCATGGTTTGATTTGTTGTTTGATTGTGGCTTCAACTGTTTTAATGGCTTCTTGTAGTTTATTTGGCAATGTTCCCCCGCCTTGTGCAAAATTTGGTTTTCCACCTCCACCTCCGCCTATGATAGGGGCAGATTGTTTGATGATTTGTCCCGCGTGAATACCTTTTGCTGTTGCGCAGTCACCTGCCATTATCATGATTCGCACTGTTTTTCCGTCTGTTCCGTAGAAAACCACAACTGTTGCAGAATTTTGTTTGATGATTTCACTACCGGTGGCTACCATACGATCAACATCAATAACATCACCAAAGTCGCGTTTAACGATGTATACACCGTTAATTTCTTGAGCAACATCCTGTGTTTGTGCTGTTTGACTTTCCTTTTCTGATAATTCCTTAATTAAACGTCGTTTGTCTTGCTGAACATTTTTGAAGTCTTTCATGACTTTTTCAACAGTTTTGTCAAGTTTTTCAACTGGTGCACCAATAATAGCTGCGACATTCCAAAGCAATATTTCTTGTTTCTGAATTTCTTTAAGTGCCTGAAGTTCAACTGCATAACCTAAACGTTCTACACCATCTTGAACACGTTCAGTATAAATAATTTTTATTAAACCAACTTCAATTGTGCTTTTAAGATGAGTTCCTGCACAAGCTTCAACATCCCAATCACCAGTTTTAACAACTCGAATATCTTTACCTGGAACTGCACCGCCCTGGTAGAGTCTAAACCCGTAACGTGCTTCTGCCTCGTTTCTAGAATACCAAGCTATATCGATTTTTATGTTTGCCATAATTGCTTGATTTGCTAAAAGTTCAATTTGGTGAATTTCTTCAGGTGTTAAACGTTTATAATGAGAAATATCAAGACGAGAAGTTTCAAGACCTTTCTGTGCACCTGACTGCCAGACATGATTACCTAGAACACGACGTGCTGCACCATTAACAAGATGTGTTACAGTGTGAGCTTTCATCAAATTATAACGTTTATCCCAATTCAAAGAACCTTTAAGGGTTATTCCTTCTTTAAAAGGCGCATTTGCATTAATTTTGTGTACTATAACTTTGTTAATTTTTTGTGTATCTACTACTGCAACCATAACACCGTTAAAGTTTAACCAACCTTCATCTGCAGGTTGACCACCACCTTCAGGATAGAAACAAGTTCGATCCAAGATCACATATTTTTCATTAACTATTTTGATGACTTTTGCTTCAAATTCTTTCATGTAAGCATCAACATAGTATAGCGGCTCTGTTGGTGGCAATTGTTCTGCAACTTCTTTGAGAGTTTTTTCTACTTGAATTTGCGCTTCTTCAACAGGTTTATTGGCATTCATATGTCGATTAGCTATAAGAGAATAAAAATTTTCAGGCACATCAACCTGTATACCTTCTTTTTCAGCTACCTGTTTAACAATTTCAGGAGGTAAACCATGTGAGTCATAAAGTTCAGTTAAAGTTGTTTCAGGCAATTTACCAGTGTCTTTTGTTTTAAGGTCATCAGCTATACGTTTAATCATGCCCTCGCCACGTTTAAGAGTATCTTGGAATTTTTCTTCTTCATTTTTAAGCATTTCAATAATTTCAGTTTGCATTGTCTTAATCTGTGGAAAATCTTTTGACCAATAGTTAGCTTGTAACTCTATTATATCATATAAACTGTCAATATTAATATTCAAATTTAACATTAAACGGTAGGTACGACGGAAAAGCAATCTGGCTAAATACCCTTCTTGAATGTTTGAAGGTACAACACCTTCACTTAACATGAAACTAAGAGTTTTTGTATGATCCATTATGGCCCAAGCATTTTCAACTGGAATAAGTTTTTGCTCCAATGTTTTAAGACTAATATCAGTTAGTTGAGAAACACGTTTTCGCAGTACCATACGATTTGCAGTTTTATCCACGTTGACAAGACCAGAATATTTTGCAACCTGGGAAAGAAAATCATTATCAACATTAGTTATACCTGCCAAGTCATAAATTTTGTTTAGCATATTACCATAGATTGCTTGGAAACAACTTGGTACACCTTGACTTATCCATGTAAAACGATCAATACCGTAGCCTGTATCAACTGTGCGTATGGGTAATTCAACAAAGTCATCACCAACCATTTTATACTGCATAAATACAAGGGTACCAACTTCTAAACCGCGCAGTATGCATTCAACATCTGGACCTGCATTACCGCCGCCAATCCATACACCTTCTTTGTAGACAACTTCTTCACTTTTTATACCTAAAACTTCGGTTACAAAACGGTGATGGAAACGAACAGTGTCATCTTTCCAATAGACTTCTTTATCGGGCAGATTAAATGCATGAGCACCACCCATCTCAAAAATGGTTAAATGCCTACCAAATGTTGGTCCAGTATTAGGGATATCAGTTAATCGTATACTTGGTTGTGAAATAACTAATGGATTTGCAGGAGGTGGAGAAATGCCTTCGGTTACGTATGGTTGGAAATCAATGATGCTTGCATGTGTTAGGTAAATGTCGCTTCTCCATCGAGCTACTACAGGGTAAGGTTTGATGCGTGTGTGATTGTTATGTTCGAAAAATGAAAGAAAAGCTTCACGCATTTCAGGTAGAGTATAACGTTTTGTTGTTGCTGGGTTTCCGATGAACGAGTAATGCCCACATTCGACAGAACTTGATTCTCCACAGGTTTCCATATGTGGATCTTGTGTCCAAAAATAGTCACCGCATTTTGGACAATGTTTACGTATAAAACCTTCCTGTTTAAAGAATGGTAATTCGTATGCTTCTGCTGGAAAGCGTTTCTCAACCATAAAGTTACCTCTGTGCAATGTAAATTAAAGTTACTTGGAGAAGGATGATTTTCACAGATTTAAAGTATATCCTATAGTACATTTGCTTGATGCTCAAATTTACTATTTTGATTATTATTTTATAGTATTAAACGGGTAGATAAATTTTTATGGTCCCGTGTTGTAGACATTAAGTATGCAAATAAAAACTCTCGTTATTGAGCTGGTAATACTCTTAGCATCAGTGCTAGTTTTTCGCAGTACTTGGATGATTCTTGATCAATACTTTGGTTCGGAATATGTAGAAATCCTGCTTGCAGTTGGCATAATTGTAACGATTTTAGGATTAATTTCAATGAAACGAGAAATGAACAAAAACCCTGAAAATGAAAAAGAGCAACGACCAAACATATAAATCCATTAACTATAAAAAACATATTAGGCTTTAGTACTAATTATTGTTTCATCGTATTTACTTGCGTAATGGTGTAATTTTCACATTTTTCTACATCCTTTTTTACCATTTAGCATAGTATACGAGCAGTTTGAGAATACAAAAATAATAAACACTAAAAACTATTATAATTTAAGAGTTCCCACGTATAAATAAATAACCTGATTTCTTATAATTATACCCACTACCACCAACATTTTTAACCAACAAATTTCAATTTTTACACACCATTCACCATTTCTTTCACAACATAACAAAATAAAACTTACAAACCTAACTAAAAAACCTGAGTTTTTCATTTTTTGTACTATAAACCCTGCGAAACAACTTTCTTCAAAGACCGCCCCCGCCTACGCACAACCTCCGACCCTAAACCAAAAACACACCCACCCGGAACCTCAAAACCAAATACCCCACACACAACCAACTACAACCCAACAAACAACAAAACCACCCCACCAAACCCCACACACTCAATAAACCAAACCAACCGCATCCCATCCAAAACCACCAAACAAGAACAAAACAAACCACACAAACACGAACACAACCACACAAAACACAAATACAAACCCAACACCAAAAACACAAACAAAACAAACAACAAACCCACCTCCCCACCCTCAAACCAAACCCACTACCTACCAAACCCCAACAGAACCCCCATCTAACCAAAACACTTCACCTACACATCACACAACCCATACACCTCCAAAACCCGCAACACACCAAACCCAACACCAAAAAACAAAAAAACAAAAAACCCAACAAACACACACACCCCATCAACCCGCCTCAAATCAACCCCAAACAACACAACCACCCCAAACAAATCACAAACCACCCTAAAAAAACAAAACACACACCTAACAAACACCTCATCACCCAAAACACACCCATCTTCACCAACTCCAAAAGAGCCTCACGCTGAACAGCAACCATAATATCCAACTCTAAAAGAGCCGCACTACAACACATCGGATCAAAATACAAATTCAACATTAACCCAACAAACTTTTTACCAAAACACCCCTCAACTTCATAACTAACATCATACTACCTATAATAAAGCCTAGTTTTTGCATCCACACTCATCCCCTCTAGACAATTACTAAAAGAACCCAACCCTTTGATAATTTGAGCAACTTCTCTTTGAACAGTTTTCACACACATAATAAACGACTGCTCCCTAAGGATGAATTCGTTTAGATTGTGCAACGAGTCGTATCCACGATCAGTGATATATATGGCGTTTTTAAAGCCTGCGTGATTTAATACTGTAAGAATAGTTTGTAGGCTTTTAACGTCGGGCATGTTGCCTGGGAAGGTTTGGTAGAATATGGGCATGTGGCTGGTTAGGGAGTAGACTACGACTTCTGTGGTTTGTGGGAGGGAGGTGGTTGTTTTTGTTTTTGCCCCATCGGATGTCTGCTAGGCAGTTTCCGTAGGCGGATCGGGTGGTGGAGTCGATTGCGCAGAGTTCTTCTTTGCCGTGGTGTTGGGCGTGGAGTTTTAAGAAGTCTATTTTGTGTTGTTTTGTTATGGTTTGGGTGAGTCTTGTTATGGTTGTGGGGGTTAGTTCTTTTGTTGAGGGTGTTTTTACGTTTTTTTGCCATCTTGATTTTGTTGTAGGTGTTTTTTGTTATGTGGGGGTATATGGTGAGTGTTAGGATGTTGTTTACTGTGGTTTGGTTTTGGTTAAAGATGGTTAGTAGGTTTTGTTTTAGTTTTGTTTTTTGGGTGATTTGTTCGAGGAGTCATATGCCTTTGTAGAGTTTGTTTTGGTATTTGGTGTCGCATGTGGTGTTTGTTGTTTGGTTTGTTGTTTTTGTGATTTGGGTTAGGTTCCAGTCTTTTGGGAGTATGAGTTTGTTGCGTTATTGTGGTGGGGTTAGGTGGTAGGTTTTGTTTGGGGTGAATTTTTTGTTTTGGTCGATTGTTCGTCAGTGTTTGTATTTGTAGGTTTTTTTGTTTGTTTTTGGGTTGGTGTGGGGTGGTTGGGTGCTGGTGTATGTGTATTTGTTGTTGTGGTGGGGTTTTATTGTGTATTGTGTGTTTGGGTTTGTTGGTCGTGTCATTGGGGTTTTTTTCTTTGTTTTGTTTATTGTGTATTTATAGTATAAATGTACTGTAAATATTTTTTGGTTGTGGGGGGTGTTTTGGGTGTATTTTTGAGTTTTGTTTGTTTTTGGTAGGTTATTTTGAATTCATAGTACAAAAAATGTAAAACTCATAATAGTTACGGTTGAAAATTTTTAATCGTGCAATCATCTAGTGGGTTATGGACGTATAGTTTTTTTAAATATGAACAAAACAACTGCAACTGTTACACCTATTGCCAAAAGAAACAACCCTGCCATCAGTTTTAAGCCATAATCATTCTGGGCAGGAGAGTTACCAAGGGTTGAGGATGAGCAAACTGTGTCTGGAATTATTGTGTTCGATTGCTGATTCATATTATAAACTACTATGTTGCTCCACCCGCTTGAATTGCCAATCAAAACACAATCTTCCGTGTAATATCCTATAATTGCTTCAGCCTGAAAATCAAGTTCTTCAACATTTGGAACAACCACCCCTGCATAAGAAGCACTAGTGTCGTACCCATTGATACCAAAAGATAGAGTAACGCGGTCAGCGGGGCGATTATTTGTTCCAGAGTCGTGGGGCAGGTAATACGTTTTTCCTCCGAAATATTGTTCGAGAGTTTGGTCGAGACTTTTCCATGTATTGTCTTGGTGGTTTTTCCATCGGACATTATAGTATAGGTCTATTTGGTGTTCTTCGGAATCTGTGTAGGGCGTAAAGGTTTGAGATGGTCCTATGTACACGGTTAACCATCGTTCGTATGACACGATGTAGCCCAAATCATTAAGTTGTATATAAATGGCTGGATGGGTGGGTGTGGGTATTGTTGCCTGCACTATACAGGGTTGGATTATGGTTAAATTTGATAGTATCAAACTGGCAACAATAAACAAAACAGCCCTTATAGTACGCTGCATATTAAATAATACCATTATTGTAAGAAAAGTTTTCATACTAAAAAACTTTTCTACCCATGGGTTTTTGTGTCTTTGCCCAAAATAATTTCACCCCTAAGACTGTCCGAAAACTAGCACATTTTAACAACAAAACAACCACACACCACCACAAAACCCAAAACACCAACAAAAACATAAAAACAAAACAAACACAAAACACATTCAAATACATCAAACACAATAAAACAAAACACAAAACTCACAACAGAAACAAAAAACATGCCACACACAACACTACAAAACAAACACCAAACAACACCAACACCACACAAAAAAAACACTACATAACAAAAGAAAAACCAACAAAACTAATAAACACATACACAAACACCCCAAACCTACAAAAACTAGACCCAACAAAAACCACACCAAAAACAAAAAAACAACCAACATACCCACCACAACCACTACCAAAACCACACACATACAACATCACAACAAAACACGACCCAACAAAAAACCAGCAAAAAACCCCAAAATAATATGACTATACCAAAACCAACACCCAAACCTCAAAACAATAACAGACCAAAAAAAAGACAACCCAAAAACACTAAAACAAACAACCTACAATAAAACCTCTTCTGCAACAACCCAAAACCTCTTCAAAAAAAGAATACGAAACACAAAACGACGCCAAACTAAAGCCGACAACACCAAACACCAAAACACTACCCTAACAAAACTAGACGACCACATAAAACACATAGACAACAACATCAAACAACACATCACCAAACCTAGAAAAAATGATACAGAAAAAACAAACAAACACAAATTCACCAAAAAAGAAATCAAACAAAAAAATAGCCACACACACCCAAAGAAAAACAAAATACGAAAAATACCAAAAAGAACAAAAACAAATGGTGAAACACAAAAATCATTAACAAACCACAGAAGCCAAACTAATGAAATTCAAAGACAGCTTTAACATTGGATACAACGTCCAAACAACCGGTAGACTCCAAACACCACCTAATAGCAACATACGCAGTTACAAATCATCCTTCTGATCATGGTTTGATTGCACCTGTGATTGGGGAGGTGAAAAAGGTTTTTAATTTGGATATTTTAGAAGCTACCCTCGATAAATGATATCGTGACAAACAAGATATGATTGATTGTTTGGAGCAGGGTATTGTGCCCAATGTTCCACCCACTAAAAAATTAATTGATGTAATTTATTAGCCCAAAAAAGCCCTTGATATTCAAAAACCATCTTATACCAAATTTACCCATAAATTTGATCAAAAACATTATACTTTTCAACAGAACCCATCACTCCACTTAACTCAGGACACCACCATTGTTTTAAACATTATTTACCTATTTTTGGACGACATGTTTTGTTGACTGGGTTGAACTTAGAAAACTTGTTGTAATACCTTCACTGACAAGAGTGTTATCTTGATTTAATTTTCTGCACTATTTGCAAAGAATTTCACTCGTAAGATACTAAGGTGAGTGCCAATCATGAATAAGTACAGCTGACACATTTTGTTTTTCCTGTCCAAACCGTCTTAAGGGCTTAGTCAAATGACGTTGTGAACGAACTGAAGATATATATAAACCTACTTTAAGTGTTCGCGGACTAACAATCCCTTGTTTTTTAAGATGTAAAAATTTTTCACCACATTTTTTACATCGAAACCCTTGATGTTTTCCCATAGATTTTAAACTCTTTTTACAAACAGGACATAAAGGATTTTGTTGCACCACCTTTTGATTAAGTGATATGACACGAATTTTTTCGAGATTTATAGTTAAGGGTTTAGATTTTGTTGCCTTATGTACAGCACCCACAACTTCCACGTGATCACCAATTACAAGCTCACGTGCAATTTTACGCAAAATCCCTGTAGGTTCATACGCGGCACAATCTACTTCACCAGAAAAGTCTTTAATACTAAAAATCACATGCCGTACAGGTACAATCTGAGGATTTTTTGAAACAATCCCCTTCAGAATCACAGAACTACAATGCTCCAATTCATCCACAGAATTAACATGTCTCAAATGTGCGTCAGTACCCTGATTTGACCTAAAAATTACCCAACGCTCCACAGTCTCCAAAGATTTAACAAGTTCAAAAGCTTGCTTGACCACATTTGCTGACTCACCTCTAATACCAAACAAAATAGGGTCTGTTCCGTGAGGAGTTATTATAACACGTTTTTTTTCAAAATCCACATTGTTAAAAACTTTTGGCTGTAACAGCTTATCCATATTAAAAATTGATTCTTTATCAACAAGCCGTTTGGTACCCCAGTTAACTGGTGTACGATAAGCAATTAACTCGTAAGTATAATCACCAGTCAAAGTTTCACCTATAGCAGATAGAGCACCAATTATGCCACGACATGTGTTGTAACCTAACGCTTCTGCACCAACCTTACAAACCAGTTTAACGGCTTCTTTTATAGTAACTATACTGGTTTCTGCACGACGAGAAAAAGCGGTTAACTCTTGTGGAATAGTTTCATTCTGATAAAATACAAGACCCGGGTTAGTTCCTTTTTTATCCACCTGTGAATACTGTTCCCAAAGATTCAAAATTAACTGTTTAATATAACCAACTAATTGTGATGGACAGCGAAAACGTAAACAGAGTGCACCATTTCCTCGAGTTTTCCAAGATACATTTGGATTAAGCCGTATCAATACGGGATAATCAATGAATTGCACATCAGATATTTGTGTGAGTTTGTCTATCAAAACTGCAGCAAGATATGTAGTGCAACCACCTTCGATTGAATCGGTATCGTCTAAACCAATATGTAACGTGGAAGTATTAGTCAAACACCCAACTCCAAACACTTTACAGTAGTATCATAATAAAAAAGGTTGTTTTAACACTGCAAGAAACGCTTATATTCAGTTGTATACTAGAACCAAAATCAAATCAAACAAAAATTTTGCACCCCCTTGTAAATAACTTTTCATAAAAGAGTTCACCATCAACTATGCTGATGATGGAAGAAACCAAAAACAGACAAATACTTTCATGTAAAAACTAATAATATAAACAAAGAAAAAATCATAATCGATCTCCGAAAACCTGTATTTTTTAAAAATTACTTGCTAAAAACCGTTTAGCTATGTTGCTTGTTTTTCTGAAATAGTGTTTTTGGCGGTTGCGCATAAAAAGAAAACAAAAAAACTTTACTATCACCAAGCATATGAATAACACTATTTACTTTTTTGCCATTTTTATACTTATATACTGAAATGCCCCATAAGATACAATTAGCCTAAACCACAAAGTTACTGCTCGTGTAAGTAGGGTAACTGAAACACCAAGCCCTACAGGTAAACCAAGTACACTAAATGTTGAAACCATAATAATTTCGTTGACACCAAATATTCCAAGTCCAACAGCTTGCAGTACACCTGAAATCGTATAAACTATAAGTACACTAGCAGCTGGCGCAGAATGTCCTAATGCAACAAATACTAAAAACATTACGCTGATATCAAAAAACCAATTTAAAAATAAATAAATAGACGATAGCACCAAAATGCGAGGTTTAGTTTTTAATTCATTAATACTTACGTGAAAATTACCTAAAGTTTCTGTTGTTTGCTGTTTGAAAGTTGTTGAGTCCCATTTTTTACGAAAAAACAAAATAAATCGTGTTATAAAATGCAATAAAGTATCAGTAGCTTTGGGTTTAATACTTAAATAGTAAACTAAAAAAAGAGAAATAACAGATAACATCAAAAATAGAGTAATAAAAAACATAGTTAAAGGTTCCAACGTATAGTTAAAAAGTACTATAATTAAGCCTATACTGAAGGTAACTACGGTCACAGTCATTACTACAAGTTTTTGGCAAATAACAGCCGCACCAATTTTTCCAGTATCTTCATTTGAGGATTTACTAAGCAAATACGTTTTGATTACATCACCAGATAAACCAAGTTGTGGGATGACTGTATCAAAAAACAGGCCTACCCATGTGAAAAGGTAAGCTTTTTTTGAAGTTATTTTTACGTCTAACGTGTTTAGCAGACTACGCCAAGCCATAGATGAGAAGAAGATTCCAATAAGGTAAATAATAAAACAAATTCCATAGATAACAAGATTAGTTTGTGAAATAGTTTCAATAAAATTTCCCAAGTCTATGAACAATACAAAGTAAACTATGAAGATAGCTAAACCAAAAATTATAAGCAGAAAAATTTTGTTAAATTTCGGTTTTTTTTGTGAAATCATACTTTACTGTAGTCCTAAAATAAAATATGTAATTAAACTTTTAAGTTTATGTCCACTGTCGATAAACTAAAGTGTGGTTACAGTATTGTTGTTCTCTTAAAAATTCAAAGATAGGGTAAAAAATTGTTGAATTAATTATGGTTTATCCATAACATTCAATGATTTATTTGAGAAAGTTTAGGTTTTGAAGAATTTTTTTGAATTCGTCATCATTTAGTGATGCTCGTCTGCCGTTTGCGTAAATGTCTTTAACTTTGTCTACGACTGTTGCGACATCTTGGTCAGTTGGTTCGTTGCCTGTGAATTCAGTCATTTTGTGTTTAATTATGCCTTTACCGCTTTGTTTTCCCACGGTTAGTCTGCGTTGATTGCCAACAAGCTCTGGCGGGTATGGCTCGTAAGTCCATGGGTTACTAAGGACGCCATGAGTGTGTATACCAGATTCGTGAGCAAAACCATAATCACCTATAATTGCTTTGTTAGGTGGCACGTGAAAACCTGTGGCTTTACCGATGCATTCAGCTATTTGTTTTAGTTTTTGTGTTTTACCTTCAAATTTGCGTACACCACGGTGTAAATACAGATTCAAAAGGATCTTTTCTGTTTCAGCATTACCTGCACGTTCACCAATACCTAGGAAAGTAGTGCTTGCATATACTTGGTCCCAAATACCTTGAGAAGCTATGATTGCAGCCATAGTATTATTAACTGCATTACCAAAATCATCATGAGCATGAATTTCGATAGATTTAATTTTTGTTTCCTTTTTAATTGCAATAACTTTTGCAGGCATACCACTTGGTAATGGTGCATCAATATCTGGAAGACCAATGCCTACTGTATCGCATATACGATAACATTCTGCACCTGCTTCAGCAACACTATTAATTAATTTAGATTCAAAACTCCAATCTGCGCGAGTACTATCTTCACCATGAACAAACGTACGTAAGCCACAAGTTTTTGCTGCATATTCAGTTACATCAATGAGGTTTGCAACAATTTGTTCACGAGTTTTTTCCGGCCATTTTGCTTTGAAATGAATATCTGAAACTGGATGAGAAATTCCCACTTCATTAAACCCTAACTGTACTGCACTATCAATATCTTCTTTTACTGCGCGACACCATCCTGCAACTCGCATGTCTAATTTTTGGTTTAGGATGAGTTTTGCTGCTTGCTTGTCTGGGTCTTGATAGTGAAATACTTCAATTCTTTCCACGCCTATTTCACTTAACATTTGAGCTATACGTGCTGCATCTGTTGGACCAACAGCTAAACCAGGCATTTGAATGCCATCCCTTAGTGTGCTATCATCGATTATTGGATCTGTTTTAAGTTCGGGTAATTTAAAATAAAATTGATTTAGCTCCATTTTGCATCTCCTTGCTTACTTTATTCTTTTTTCCAAGTATGATGTAATGGTATTTATTGTTTTTGTGCCATCAATAAACAAACTATATAGTTTCTATAACATTAACACATATTACACCAATTCACAAATTTAACCCATTTTTATATATCAAATAAAGCATTTACACAAAAATTAAATAAACAAATTAAAATAAAACAAGACATTAAGAAAGTTTTGCAAACAACGCCTTAATAGTACCTGAAACAGCCAACACATGCACAGAAGCCGACTTACCTGCAACATTTGTAATACAAGCTAAAGATGAACGAAAAGAATCCAACGCTTCAAGCGACACACGCACCACAACAATTTTACATGACACATCAAAACTAATCAAAGCCATACTCGTCAAACTAGCACCCACTTCACCATAAAACCTAACAACAGAACCCCAAAATACATCCAACAATTCTTTCTCAGACGGCACACCATCCATTTCCAATTGTAACGCTAAATATCGCCGCTTCACACGCTTCACAACTCACCACCCTCCCTAACAACACGAATACCAGGAGCAATAAAACTACTATCAAGTTTTTCACGATTACGCAAAACAATCGCTAACGGATTAGATGAAACAGCATCCAAAGCCTCAACACTATTCAACCCAAACAAGTAGGATAAACTTGCCATGTCACGTGGCATACGCATATAACGCTCTTCAGTCACTCCACTAGAAACAATCAAAGGCACACCAAAAGTTTTAGCAATTGCAATTTCACGCCGTAAACAAGAAAGAAAACGGATACGTGCCGGCCCCTCTAAAATAAGCAAAGGCTTAATATCAATTTCCAAAGCAGCCATACCACTACGGACAAGTTCAGCTTCAGAACGGTCAAAAAAACGTTTACGATAATCAAAATTAGGAAAATTTAACAAATCTACACGACGATCTTTAGCAGCTTGACGAGAAATTTCCTTATTATCACAAAATACACAAAGGATATCAAATTTTCTCCTTAATCTTCGCAAATTATTCATAAGCTCATTTTCGCTTCGAGGATATAAATCAGCCCTTAAAATTGGTTCAATACCGACATTTTTACAAATATTTTTCAGGTTTTCAATTTCTTCTGTTGTCGGTTCATAAGAAAATGGAACTGCAATGTAACGGTAACCAAATTTTGCTGCGCGCTGTATTGCATTTTTCAAAGTTTGAGATTCTTTTGGAACAAAAAGTAGATGCAAATCTACAAAATCGCGTTTCATCATATTACCTCAAAATTTTTGAGGACTTCCAAGATTTCTTGACACGTTTTATTTTTAAAATGAAGTTTAAAATGAATTGGATCATCTTGTACAAATTTGATTTTACCCAAAGAAGCTGCCTGCTTATCAAATCGCAAATATAAATTAGTTTTTTCTAAGCGTAAATTAATGTTGCTATTTAGGTCTTCTTTGTCAAGTGCACTTAGATTTTTACCAATTTTATCAAGTAATAATGGTAAAAGAGTTTTTTCAGTGATTTGGGTTGTAAAAAGAGTAATTGGATTGCCATGATGCCCAGTTAAACTGTTTTTTTCGAATTGCACAATTTCCACCAAGTCTATTGGCAACAAATTGTGTACGGCAGTTAACACTTTTTCAGGATCTTCTGTTGCATGTGCAAATACACGTATATCGACATAACTAACATGTTGTTTTTGGGACATTTTGCACCCAAGTTTCTTTTGACTTTGCACTATTTTTTTAAAGACTATGCTTCAGTCTTGGCAGCAGCTATTTGTGTCTTTAGGATTTCAATGTTGCTCTCGTGTTCACTTTTACGTCGAAAGTCAACAGATATGCCCAACTGATTAGCTTGTGTGCAGGTTATACCTGCCTTTGCTAACTCGTTTGGACTAAATCCTCGTCCATTTTTTGTTTTGCCGTTAGGTCGTTTAATAATTGGTTTTGTATTACACATTTTTTTATTCTCCATGTTTTCTTGCACCTTTCCAGAGACCTGGACGGACTTTTTCGGCTCCACGCCCACGATGACGTAAACCTCTTACATGTTTACCTGCACTGGTCATACTCCTAAAGACACGGCTTGTGTGTTGTCGTTCAACAATCCAACTTACATCTTTATCAGCTTGTATAACTGGACTATCAGGATCAACCAGAATCACTTCAAACCATTTACTTCGTCCATCTTGACCAACCCAGTAACTGTTAAGAACTTCAAGATTTGGAAATTTCTTTGCAGTTCTTTCCTCTGCGATTAATCTAATACTCTTTGAGGGTTTAAATTTAGCAACACCCATACGTTTTGGTCGTCTACCAGATCTTGGCCTTATTTTACGTAGTCCACCACGTCTTACACGTGTGCGAACAACTATAAAACCCTGTTTTGCTTTGTAACCTAGTTTACGTGCACGATCAAGTCTTGTTGGATGCTCAATACGCATTACGGTTGGTTGTTTTCTCCATTGTATTAAACGTTGTCGCATTAGTTCTTCAACAAAGGAGGCTTCGGGTTTTGCCCATTCATCTGCTATGTATTTATACGCCATTATTTTTCACTTGTGTATTATTTGTTTACGGTTCAGCCTTTCGGCCACATCCCTGCGGACACGTTCATCCGCCAGCATTTTTACAACAAGACAACACTGCACAAAATAAACCTTTCCAAAAAATCATGCAATCTTGACACAACAATAAACAAAGAAACAAAAAACAAATTTAACAAAAATAGATGTCAACACAACATTTTTTCACACAATAAAATAAGTGATAAAGAAATGTTGTAAAAATAAGTGTAAGGCATTATCTTAACCGAATAATGCGCCTAACCCTTCTAATGCTGCTTCTTCATTCGCTTTATCTTCTTCAGCTTTCTTCTTGTCGTCTGCTGGTGCTGCCACTGGAGCTGCACCACCTGCTGGTGCTGCCACTGGAACTGCTGCCATCATAGCTGGTGCTGCTTTGATTGCCTCATCAATGTTAACTTCACTGAGTGATGCAACAAGGGCTTTAACCTGAACTGAATCAACAGTAAGACCTGCTGCTTTGAGAACACATGTAACTGTATCCTCAGTAATTTCCTTACCTGCCTTGTGAAGGAGCATTGCTGCGTAAATGTTTTCCATACTTTTCACCTCTTCATTAAACTATTTTAACCTTTCAACAGTAAAACTAACATTGTTAGTTATACCATGAAGTGCAGTTGACTGCATCATATTTCCGCTTTAATGAAAACCCTATGCCTTAATAACCTTTCGCAACACAGATGCTACTGGGTAGCTTAAAATGTTAGTATAAACAAAATCACACAACCTGCATAAAAACTATACACAATTAAAAGGCACAAACAAGCAAATAAAATTTAGCAAAAAAAATTAGAGAGAAACATCAGAAAGCTCTGTTACAGGAAGTGATGCCAAAGGTTCTTCTTGCTTTTTATGCAACAACAAACCAACAAGTACTATGGGTATCCAACCTGTAATTATACATACTGTTGCAGGGAATCCACTTATACCAAAAAACGCCGTAATCTCTGGCAAATACGCATCCCAAATTCCAAAAGATACAACCATTGCAGCTATAGCAGCATAAGCATAATTTTTGCCAAACCTCTTAAATGTTTGAATAGCCAAAATACCAGCAAAAAAGAAGTCACCAAGACCAAGACCCCTAAAAAACATATTATCAATAGTAAAGATACCGGGTTCATTGAGAACAAATGGAAAATTAGGCAAATAAATTAGAGCTGGAAGACCTAAACCAGTAAAAGTTTTTGCGGCTACAACCATTGGTCCACTGAAGACCAAAATCACATCTATAATTGTCAATAAAACAGCAAAAATTCCAACGGTTTTCCAACTAAACAAAGAATTAAGATAGATAATTATCAAAATTGCAAATACTGCCCCAAATATATCCAACAAATAAGGATACCAAATATTTAATGTACCATCGGTATGAAGTATATTAAAGAATACAAAAAACAGCAAAAATAATGCAGGCGGCTGAATTGCAAGTTTCCAATTTACCTTTTTCTCACAATCCTTCTTTTGTTCATAAATTGCAATTACAAAACATACGACAGCTAATCCAAAAAAAGCACCACATCTAAACAATGTAAAAGAATCTTTAAACTGTGCTAATAAACTAGCTACACCAGCAATCAAACTCACAGCACCAAACCCTATGGAGAACAATTGAGCTCTTTTCTTTTTAATATCTGAATATATGTGAGTAAGAGTAAACAACAACATTGTATAAGTACCTAAAAATATACCTAACAATATATTCTCAAACATACTTTCAGAATTAATGAAAGTTGTTAAGGCAATAACAGAAATAACAACAGCCAACACTCCAACAAACATAAACAAATCATTTGTTTGAAATTCTTTAGTTTCAATTGTATCTTTGAGTTTTTTTTCAGCACGTTTATTTAAAAAGAACGCTACAGTTACGACAAGCAACAAAGCCATTGGTAGAGCAATATCAAGAGTTGGCATAAAGGCAAAATAAAAAATGCTACATTTATTTGTTACCCATAAACGAGAAAAAATTCAGCAAGAAAAAACCTTCGGCACAAATTAACTATACCTACCAATACATAATCACGATCACCACCCACACACCATAAACCAAACCACACCTTTATCAGCAGCTATACTTGCCCAATAAATCAGAGCATGCATATAGCATAGTTATGAAAAACATAAAATATACCAAACCAAGCGAAGATTTAAAAAAACATACATCCATAACCAACATACAAATTTTGAAAAACACCTTCATAACTACCTAAAAAACTACAGGCATACAAAAATAATGAACCAATTTGACTTGACAAAAAAACACTAAACATATAATCTGAAAAAAGTTACTTTGTAATTCGTGTATACAAGTTATGGACACACAACTTTTTGTAATGTTTCAATTATTTCTTCGATTTTTCAGTTTGAGAATACAAAAACAATAAGAACTAACGTCTATTGGAACAAACATTATATAAACTTTCTATGTTAAAAATTAAGTGCGTATAATTCCACGTCAGCATTATACGACATCGTAATATTATTAATTTGAATGCAAAGGCAATTTAATTTTTTCTTTTAAATTTTAGTTGTAAACTTTTTGAGGCTGGTTTAGATTGTGTTACCAAGTTTATTTGTGATGCTGCGAATTATTTGGTCACTTTTGCAAGATTAGCTATGAAAAGTGTTGTTATCCCTTTTTCGAATAATTTGGTGTAAAGGTTGATGAGTGAGATTACTAAACACGTTAAGCACTATGTGGATGCATTGGAGTGAGAGTGGTCTTTTGAATTTGCTAAATATTTTGTTGACTCGTTATTGTAATAGTTTTTTGGTGTATTGAAGGAAGGTACTTAAGTCCAAATGGTACTGTTGTTAGTGTGAAGGTGACGCAGGTTGAAAGTTAACCGATTGGAAGACATAACCAAACATTTGGTATTAATCTTCATTTTTTTGGCATTATCAAGTTTAATGGTGTTTTCAGCTAACTTTGATAATGTGCATGCTGCATATAAGCCGTCTATTCCACAATTCACTGTAAAACTTGTTGACTACTCACACGATGTACCACCATCCACCACAACAATCACTGACCCATACACTGGAGAAAAAACCACAAACACCAACCCAGGTTATCGTGTAGATGACTTTAGGATCGATATTACAATTAAAAACCAACACTTCACACCCTATACTACCTCCGATGGGCATGTGTGTAATGTGCATTATTCTGTTCAAATTAAGGGTCATTTTGAAGAGAACTGGCAAACTACTGCGGCAAACATTGAACAAACAGATTCTCAATATACCCTTATATCTCGCTCTAACAGTTATGCTGATGGGTCACAATTAGATTTTCGAGTTCAAGCAGCAATCGGATACATAATTGAGGAATACAGATTACCACCCGCACCCCCAGATCGTTATTTTATAGCTGAAGTTATAGGCGATTGGAGCAACATTCAGACATTTACTACACATAGCGGATCTTTAACTGTAGCACCGTCACAAACAACAAACCCTTCAGATCCACCAACAACTGATCCCAACAATCCACCCCAACAAACTCCAGATCAGCCCTATCTAATCATCATATTTGCCACAGCATGCATAATTCTAATTCCCATAGCAATAGTTACCTACATAATAGGCAAAGAAAAACAAAAACAACACATGTAAACCCAATCACAACAAGTCAATAAAATAATCACACAACCATCATACATTTTTGTAGTACATGTTTAGCTTCTTTGTTTTGTCCACACTTCTGTCAATTTTTGAGCCATAATTATGTAAAGATCAAACTTCTGCTACCCAAAAACAGTTATCAAAGTCATTAATGTTTAATAAAATTTTGATAGTCAATAAAGCATGGTTAAAATTAACGTTAATGGTTCAAAACACTTTCGGAACTACTGTTGTGGGTGTTGGGTGCTGCGGTAGTGTGAAAATGTGATAGATGTGTATTTTCGTGTGGTTTATGACAGTGTAATAATGTTAAATAATGCTAAAGAGCTTAGAAGTGCCTCTTCAGTTCGTACTGTAGCGGTTCCCTGTTCAGGTATAGTGTTAACAACAAAATCAGAA
Source organism: Candidatus Bathycorpusculum grumuli (assembly GCA_009776805.1). GTDB lineage: Archaea > Thermoproteota > Bathyarchaeia > Bathyarchaeales > Bathycorpusculaceae > Bathycorpusculum > Bathycorpusculum grumuli. The sequence goes on from WRNB01000012.1 coordinate 22,684, forward strand.
ACATTCTCAATATGTAAACCTTCATCTTGAGCAATTTCATGTAAACCACGTGCAGGGGCACCAAACGCAACTAACACCTGCTCAGCCATACCCCAACGTTTAGAAATTTGGTCAGCAACATCAACAATCGAGTTCGCAATTCGGGCTGTTGCAATTACTAAGTCAAAATGTTCAGTCTGCAACATATGTCCAAAAGAGTTGTCATCAATCTTGACCCAAAACCCCCAATAAGAAGGAACATCATTTCGGTTAACCGTCTGAACCTCAATACGGTTACCAGTTTTTATAATTTGAACAGTTAAACGTTCACCAACAGAATAATGTCGCTCACGCAATAACGCCATACTTTGAACACCGATATCAACTGTTAATCCCTCTTGTGATTGGTTTAGAATTATGCCTTCACGATATTCGCCAATTTTTAAGTCGCGGTTTTTGCCGCTGGTTGGGTGATGGGGTGCACGTAGAGGTGGCAATATACCAGCATATTGTAAATCAGGCTCTATTTTATAGAGGTCTTTTCGCAAATATTGTGGAGTTTCTATATAGTTTAATAATTTTGCGATAAGGTTTAAATCTCGTGTTTGATTTGTGCGCGTGTTATCTGGGTAGATAATTATTTTTTGTACTCTAAAAATTGTGGCTGCTCTGGCGATTAACCCTATTTTGGCAGTTTTTTCTCGTAAATGAGGTGTATCAGATATTATGGATGCTGGAATAGCAATAGATAGTTTACTTTTGTTCAAATTTTTTTCCTACAGTATTTATGTTTACATTAAGCTTAAAAGGTGTATAGAGATATAAAAGGGAATAGCATGAGATTTAGCATGGACAATCATTGTCTAGAAGATCCTGAAGAGATAAAGCAGATAGATAAAGCAGACATGCTAAAATTTTGTCTAAACATGAGTAAACATTATCGGAAAGCAACAAGTTTAGCTGCAGACATAACAGTTAAGTATGCTAAACCATGTAACATCATAATTGCGGGTATGGGTGGTTCAGCCATTGGTGGTGAATTGCTTAAAGATTGGGCAAGAGAAAAAATTCATGTTTCTATAGAAGTTAACAGGGAGTACCATTTGCCTGTTTATGCTAACAAGCGAACTTTAGTTCTTGTAACTAGTTATACTGGTGATACAGAAGAAACATTAAGTGCTCTTCTTGATGCCATAAAAAAGAAATGCATGATTTATTGTATAACAAGTGGCGGTCTACTTTTAGAAATTGCAAAGCAACTAAATATTCCGCACCTACAGGTTCCTGCAGGTATGCCTCCCCGTGCAGCATTACCTTATATGCTTATACCTTTATTGGTCTTTCTTGAAAAAATAGGATTAGCATCAGATATTTCCAAAGAAATTGATGAAGCATTACCAATTATAGAGGGAATTGAAAAACAAAACGCGGTTGAAATACCAGTAAAAAATAGTTTAATAAAAACTTTAGCAGTAAACATTGAAGGCTTCATCCCAGCAATTTACGGATTTGGCATTTATAGTAGCGTTGCCAGGCGGTTTAAACAACAAATTAATGAGAACGCAAAAATGATGGCAAAATGGGATAATCTGCCCGAGTTAGACCATAACGAAGTGGTTGGATATGAAAAAACGAAAGGTATTACGAGCCAATTTGTAGTAATTTTTATTCGAGATAAAGATGAACCTATAGAAATACGTAGTCGTATTGAAATAACAAAAAACCTTATAGAACCATCAGTTGCAGGTATTTACGAGGTTTGGAGCCAAGGTGAAAACGGTCTTGCAAAAATGCTTTCAGTTGTTGCTGTGGCGGATTTTTTGAGCAACTATTTGGCAATACTACGTAAAGTTGACTCTACACCCGTTAAAACAATTAATAAATTAAAGGATTTGTTAAAAAAAGATGGTACTAAAGAACAAGTGATTAAAGAGTTAGAAAAAATATTAGTGTGTTATGACTTTTGTGGTCTTTGTGATAAAACTGTGTCGGACACACCTACAACGTATGGAAATTATATACCGTGAATTATTGTCTATGATATCTGTTATGATGGGTTGTTTGTGTTTTTTAATTTTTTCCATCGTTTACCTCTTTGTTTTGAGGCTGTGGTGGTGTTTACGTTTTGAGAGTTAAAGGGTAGTTTGGTTGTGGTTTTTTGGTGTTTTGGCGGGTTTTTTGTATTTAGGGTTGTTTAGTTTTTTTCATAGTTTGTTTTGTATGGTTCTTGTGTAGAAGGTGTATATTGTTTTGTAGTTTGGTATTTTTTGGTAGTATGTGCTATTGGTAGTCTGTTTTGTTTATGTATTGTGTTGTGTTTATTAGGCCGTGTTTTTTGTGTTTTTTGTGGGAGACTACTTGAAAACTAGGTTACAAAATTTTTGTTGTTGAAAATAATTTTGAGAAATTGTGTTTTAGAACTATTTTCATGTTTTTATTGTTGAGATATTTTGTATTATATAGTTTTTATTTTTAGTTCATAACTGCAGTTATTTTTCAGACAGTCTGGCGGGTGTTTTCCTTTTTGTTTTTGTGAATACAGGATGATTATTTTCCATTCTTTATCAATTAAGTAACCATCATACGTTAATTATATTGTTCAACATAATTTGCATGTGAATAGTTACAAATTTATTGAAAACAACTCACAAGTATGTAACATCAACTTAATAAACTATTTTAATACATGACCCAATGCTGGTAACTAAAATTAATTAGCATCAAAATCTAATCTTTTAAACATCCAAGTGGAATAACCCATACACCATCATCACGTTGATATGCAATTTGTGTAGCAGTCACTATTGCCAAAAACGAAGGCGCACCCATTTTTTCCATGTCAACTTTTTTCTTAAATTTCAACAAATTTAACGCTGCCTTTTCTTCCTCATCCCCACCCATTTTCACTTCAATAGCACCCCAACGACCATCTGAAAGCTCAACAATAGCATCCACCTCATTACCAAGCTTATCTCTGTAATAAAAAACATTACCATTCAAACTATCCGCATAAACCCTTAAATCACGCACAACCATTGACTCAAAAAGCAACCCAAACGTTTTGAAATCATTAAACAATTTTTCTTTGCTTGCTCCAAGCAAAACACTTGCAATAGAGGGGTCTGTTAAATGTCTTTTTGGTGTGGTTCTCATAGCTGTTTTAGAACGCATTGTAACTCCCCAAATGGGTAAATCATCTACAACATACAACTTTTTTAGGGCACTTATGTAATCTGCAATAGTTTTGTCAGAAAGGGTTTCATCATTTGTAGCTAAATCACCCAATATTGTTGAGTTTTTTACAGGTGAGGCAATGTGTCTGGCGATAGCGCGAAGTAAACTACGCACACGAGCAGGATTCCGCTTTTTTCCATCAACTCTTGACATATCATCGCTAATCACTACCTCCACATAATCAAACACTGTTTTCATAGCTATTTCTATGTTTTTCTCTTTAACTGTTTCAGGCCAACCACCCCGAAGCAGCATATAAACTATTTTGTCAATTGTCTGCTTAGATGTGCCAATCATTCCTGTTTTGCCATCAAAAAGGTCTGTTAAAGATATTTCACCTGTTGATTCATTTGATTCGAAAAGTGACATTGTTCGCATAGTTAATCTTGAAATTCGTCCTGTTCCACTGTGCATATTTTTTCCCATTTTAGGAACAACTGAGCCTGTCAGTATGAATTGCCCTCTTTTTTTTCGTTGGTCGACAGTAAAACGAACAGCATTCCAAAGCACAGGTGCGTCTTGCCATTCGTCAATTAAACGTGGGGTTTCGCCCTCTAATAGTTCGGATGGTTTAAGCGATGCCATTTTCAAGTAGTTTTCTGCAAAATCAGGATGTTGCATAAATAAGGTGCTTTTGGCAAATTGTTTTGCTGTTTCAGTTTTACCACACCATTTAGGACCTACAATCAAAACTGCACCTGCTGATTGTAAGGCTAAGCTTATTTTTTTGTCCGCAATTCGTGGTAAATAATCTGTGTTCATGCTCAACACTCTATTGCCATTATAAATGTAACTTCTGTTTTTGTCAATATATTTTTTTCTATTTTGGCTTAAATTTTTTTCCGATTTTGGGCAAACTTAATAGTCATTGTCCGCAGAGTTAGAGAAAAAACTGTTTAACACACCGTTGTAGCAACCTATTTTTTAGAGGTTAATGGTATTTCTTATTTTATTGTTATTATGTAGTCAATGTTGTCAACCTAAAATTATTTGTTGATTAAACAGTCTGTGGGACGTTTATAGGTTTATTTTAAACGTGTTTTGTTGGTTAGTATTTGTCTGCTTTTTGTAGCGGCATCGTTTTTTGGCAATAATGTTTGAATTGATGTTTTGGCGTTATTGATTTGGTTTCTTATTTTATGGCGTTATTTTGTAGGTATTTAGCGGATGATCGTCAGGTTGACAACATTAACTATGTAGTTGCACGTAAGGCACTAAATGTGAATGTTATCAAATAATTATGTAGTTTTTGAATTCTTCTTCAACTGTAGACATTGAAGTTAGTTCAGGTGGGCGTTTAAAGCCATAAACACAAACTGCATTAATTGGCCCTGCATGTTTTTTAGTTAATGCAACTTTAACCGCACGTACAACATCTAAAAGTACACTACCAGCATTTGGAGCATCAACTGTTTGAAATTTAAGATCAATTTTTAGAGGCGTATTGCAGAAATAAACACCATTAATATAGAAATAACTATCACGTTTGTTCTGTAAGAAATCCACATAATCAGTTGAGCCAGCAACAATATTTGTTTTATACGGCAATGAAGCTGCAACTGATTCGGTTTTGATTGCGCGTTTTATATCTCTTGTACGTTCAAGTGTGTCAACAGATTCTGTACCGCCACCAACATCAAGCTGATAAGTTTCAGAAATTTTCACTCCACTCTCAGAAAGAAGTTTAAGTAAGGTTTTATGCAACGCTGTTGAACCAACTTGATCAACCAAATCATCACCAACAAGTGGCAAATTTGCTTCTTGGAACTGTTTTGCCCATGAAATATCACTTGCTATAAAATTTGGAGTTGCATTAATAAATGCACAACAAGCACAGATAGCCTGTTCCGCATAAAATTCAGTTGCTTTAACTGCACCACTTGGAAGCAAATTTATAACCATTTCAGCACCTGAATCTTTCAAAATTTGAGCTACATTAACATCTGCTTTACTGCTTACTTGAATTATATCTTTTGTTGACTCACCAACTCCATCAAGAAGCGGCCCTTTACTTACTATAACACCTGTTTTTGGCACTTGAAAAACCTTGAGAGTATTATTTGGTTTAGCATAAATTGCGTCTGAAATATCTAACCCTACTTTACGCTCATCCACATCAAACGCGGCAACAACATCTATGTCACTTGGAGCATACCCAGCTAACATTGGATTACGTAAACCAACAAACTCTTCAGGCTTTACAGCTTTCCCATAATAACTTAGACCTTGAAGGAAAGCTGAAGCACAGTTTCCAACACCAACTAATGCAACTTTAATTTTTGACACTTCTTTAACACCTACACAACTTCATAGTTACACCAACCATTATAAAAAAGATATGCATAACAAGTTCATCAATAAGAATTCAAACAAAGAAATTATAGTTTTCTATCTACACTACTACAAAAGCTTTTAGTTATGTGTGTGGTAGGTAACACTATAGCGTGTACGTTTTTGGGTATAACGTATAATTTGTTGTTTAATAGAGAGATGTAATATGAGCGAGTTGGAGAATTCAGGTTACAAGGATTCAGCATTACGGTTACTTCAGGATGCTGGTTGTCAGATTGGAGATATTATCCGCATTACCAGTAAGGGTAGAACTTATGATGGAATTTTGATTCCTCGTGCTGAGTTTGGAAATACGACAAATATAATCATAAAGATGAAAAACGGGTATAATGTTGGCATAACTGTTTTGGAGGATGTTGTAGTGGAGAAAATTGGCGTGGGTGTTAAGCCTACGTTTGCGACTTCACCGTTGCCTAAGCAGAATTCTGTTTTGCCTCATGTTATGATTATGAGTACTGGTGGCACTATTGCAAGTCGTGTTGATTATCGAACGGGAGCGGTTCGTTCGGCGATTTCTGCGAGTGATCTATATGGTGTTGTGCCTGAACTTTCAGATGTTGCTCGTGTTGATACAGAAATTGTTTTTAGCATTTATAGTGAAAATTTAACTCCTGAAAATTGGTCTTTGCTTGCCAAGAAAGTTGCTGAACATATTAAACATGGAATAGATGGTGTTGTGATTGCTCATGGTACAGATACTATGGGGTATACTGCGTCAGCGTTGAGTTTTGCATTACAGAATTTGCCAGTTCCAGTGATTCTTGTTGGTGCTCAACGTTCATCTGATCGTCCTAGTAGTGATGCTGCGACTAATTTAATTGGTGCAGTTAAAGCGGCTGGTGAGGCTTCTTTTGCTGAAGTTTGTTTGGCTATGCATGAGACAGTTTCTGATTCAGCTATTGCGGTGCATAGAGGTGTTAAAGTTCGTAAGTGTCATACAAGTCGTCGAGATACTTTCAAGTCGATTAATGGTTTTTCGATTGCTAAAGTGTTAGATCAAAAGATTATTATGCAAACCAATGATTATCAGCGTCGGGATGCTTCAAAAGAGTTGGTTTTGAAGCCGGATTTTTGTGATAAAGTAGCTCTTGTAAAGTTTTATCCGGGCATGGATCCTGCAATTATTGATTTTTATGTTAATCAAGGGTTTAGAGGTATTTTGCTTGAAGGTTCGGGTTTGGGGCATGTTAGTATGTTTTGTTTTGATTCTATTAAAAAAGCTATAGCTAAAGGGGTGATTGTAGCACTTGCATCTCAGTGTATTTGGGGTCGGGTTAACATGAATGTTTATGATACTGGAAGGGATTTGTTGAGTTTTGGGGTTGTCCCACTTGATGATATGTTTCCTGAAACTGGACTTGTTAAACTTATGTGGGCACTTGGACAAACTGGTGATTTTGAAGAGGCAAAAATGTTGTTGAAAACAAATATAGCAGGCGAGTTTTCGTTGTGTACTCGTTCTGAGGAAACGGTTTATGGAGCATCATAAAATGTCAACTGTTGATTATGCTAAAATTGGTTTAAAGGTTGGTTTGGAGATTCATCAACAGCTTAATGTTGGTTCGAAATTGTTTTGCAGTTGTCAGCCTGAGTTGTTTAAGGAAGATCCTGAGATAACTTTTTTGCGTCGTCTTCGTCCAACGCAGAGTGAGTTGGGACAAGTTGATCCTTCGGCGTTTTTTGAGTTTCAAAAGGGTGTAAGAATTCTTTATGAAGCGAACCGTAAAAGTGCTTGTCTTGTTGAAATGGATGAGGAGCCACCTCATTTGTTGAATATGGATGCAGTTAAAGTTGTTCTTACAGCGGCACTTATGATGAATATGCAACCTGTTGATGAGGTGCATGTTATGCGTAAAACTGTTATTGATGGTTCGAACACGACTGGTTTTCAGCGTACAAGTATTATTGCTTTGGGTGGTTGGATAAAAGTTGGTGAAAAAGTTATTGATATGCAGGCTGTGAGTTTGGAGGAAGATGCTGCACGGAAGATAGGTGTGGAAGATGATGCAAAGATTGTTCGTTATCGTGTTGATCGTCTTGGTATTCCGTTGATTGAGGTTACTACTGCTCCTGTGATTTATTCGCCACTTGAGGCACAACAGGTTGCTTTAGTAATTGGACGGATTTTGCGTGATACTGGTAAGGTTATGAGGGGTCTTGGGGTTATTCGTCAAGATCTTAATGTATCAATTACCGACGGTGCTTTAATTGAGATTAAAGGTGTGCAAGAACTTGAATTGATTTCGACTGTTATTGATTATGAGGTGCAACGTCAGTTGGAGTTACTTTGCGTGAAAAGTGAATTATGTAAACGTGGTGTAACTAGAGAAGAGTTAAAGACTGATTTTGTTGATGTAACAGATATATTTAGAGAAACTAAAGCAAAGGTTATTCGAAAAGCCATTGATAAAAACCATAGAGTTTTAGCGGTTAAACTTGTTGGATTTGCGGGGCTTTTGGGCAGGGAGTTGATGCCTAATTTTCGTGTGGGTTCAGAGTTATCGGATCGCGCCAAGTTTTGGGGTAGAGTTGGAGGGATATTTCATACTGATGAGATGCCTAATTATGGCATAAGTATTGAAGAAGTTGCTGCTGTATGTAGAGTAGTAGATGCGGTTAATGGTGATGGAGTTGTGTTTGTTGCTGACACAGTAGAGAATACGCGTGATGCACTTAAAGCAGTGGTGGATCGTGCGCAAGAATTTTTTGTTGGTGTGCCTGCTGAAACTCGAACAGTTAAAGATGATGGTACAACACGTTATATGCGTCCGCGACCAGGTGCGGCTAGAATGTATCCTGAAACAGACATTCCTGCACAGTCCATAACAGCTGATTTGGTAAAAGAAGTCTTGGTTAACATGCCGGAATCTGCTGAAAAAAAGTTTACACGTTTAATGAAACAATACACGTTAAATGAAAAGTTGGCAAAACAAATCATTGATTCGGAATATGCTGTATTGTTTGAAGAAATAGTTAAAGGCACAAATGTTACAGCGTCTATTGTTGCAGTTTTTCTAACAGAAACTATAAAATCTCTTAAACGTGACGGTATAATAGTTGAAAACGTTAATGAAGTTCAAATTAAAACCTTGTTTGGCACTATTGGTTCAGGCATACTTGCTAAAGAAGCAGTTGTAGAAATTTTCAGTTGGCTTGCAAAAAATGAAGGTAAAACTGTTCAAAATGCAATAGACACTTTAGGTTTAAAAATGTTCACAGAAGCTGATTTGGAACTTGTTATTAACCGTATAATCACCATTAACAAGGCTGTAATTGAAAAAAATGGTAAAAACGTGTTTGGTATGTTAATGGGTGCAGTAATGAAAGAAGTACGTGGTAAAGCCACTCCGGAATTGGTTAGTAAAATTTTAAAACAAAAACTCTAACCTCCTTCAATTTTTTCAGCAAAAAAGAGAAAGTATATCAAAAAATTTAACATAAAACTGTTTTTTTGAAATGACGAACTTGTAATCAAAAACTCTTGCGGTAACATAATAATTTGAAGGTTATATTCAAACAATATTTCAGAATAACCTTCAAGTCATTTTTCACCACCAAAATTAACAGGTACTTGAGAAAAATATGTATAAGACCACCTAATTATAATAACCTGATTTACATCTACAGATCCAAATTTGCTACAACTACAAATTAAACATAATAAAATAACATATACAAAACAAATAAAAAATATCCTAACAACAAATCTCGTTAAACACATACAAAAAGAGAATGCTATATAATGAGAAAAATAAAACTAATTACATTTGTTACAGCGTTACTATTATTATTAATTGGGTCAATAATAATCACAAATTATATTACACACAACCAAAAAGAAACCCAAAAAACGTTCTATGTTGGTGTTACTTACTGTGGCAATTCAGTTCAGGAAGCAAAAGAACTTGTAGACAAAGTAAAAAATTACACAAACCTTTTCACACTACAATCAGGAACCATGCAAAACGCCACTGAAGTAGAAGAAATAGGTGACTATGTAGTTGCTTCAAAAATGAGTTTTGCAGTCTATAATAGCGATAAAATCTATTACGGTACTGTGGGCGGTATTGGAGTAAATCAATGGGCACTTTCTGCAAAAGAAAGATGGAAAGAACAATTCATTGGAATATATTACCGTGACGAACCTGGAGGCGATCTATTAGATGGCAAACTAGTTAATTTGGAAAAAACAGGTTATCAGATAAACGAGTACCGTGGGGAAACGGAAATAGTGCCATCGCTCACAAAATATGGAGAATCAATAACTGTTTATGAACGAGACCAAGATGGAAGAATTACATCTACAACAGCATATTGGCCTGATGGTAGAGTTAACATTAGAACCTACAACAGAACTAATAATGAACTAATTCAGTATTTCCCAAATGGAACAATCATAATAAACAAAACCACATTGGGCAACTTTAGAGGTACAAGTGAAGTGTATACAGAAGAAAACATTACTAAACACTCCTCCACAATACAATCTTACGAGCAGGTTTTAAAACAAAACCCTATACAAAACAATGATGACGCTGCAAAAGCATTTGTAAACATGAACCAAAAATTTCTTGACGACATAAACAAAAAACAGTTAAACAAAGAATCAATTTCAGTTTTTACAGCAGACTATGGCCTTTACTGGTGGGAATACAAAGGTGGGTACGATTTTGTGCTTGCAGAGTTAGGATGGAACAACTCGATAACTCAAGAAATCAGCTTAGTAAGAGGAGCAGCTAATCTACAAAACAAAGAGTGGGGTACCATACTCACATGGAAATACACACATCCACCATACCTTACCGACGGTGAGGAAATGTTTGAACAAATGAAAATTTCTTACGAAGCCGGAGCAAATTATGTAATAATTTTCAACTACTCAGAAGATCCAATAAATCACAATACTCTGCAAGAAGAACATTTTCAAGCACTAGAACGTTTTTGGAAGGATATAGTTCAAAATCCTAAGGTAATTCATGGAGGTATAAAAGCTGAAGCAGTACTAGTTTTACCCCAAAATTATGGATGGGGAATGCGAAATCCACAAGACACACTTTGGGGTCTATGGTACGCAGACAATACCACACAAAAAATCTGGAACCAACTACAAGATAAAACAGAACAATACGACTTAAAGTTAGACATAGTTTTCGAAGACCCAAACCATCTAGCCATATGGAAATACAACAAAGTTTACTACTGGAATCAAAAATAACAATATTGGTTTTAATTATTTGGACCATTCTTATGTTAAACACATACACACTAAATAACACAAAAAACTAAAACCAAAAACACAAACACCAACAAAATACACACCCACACCACCAAACACAAATAATAACTAGGATCTAACCAAAAAGGTTATTACTACTATCACTTAACATTTAAAACTTTACAAAAATACAGGATACAACCACCTACTACCTTACCCTTACAACCTCAACAACAAAATACCAACACACCACACACATATAAATTATGACACAATTCCCCACAACAAAAACACCACTCAAACACTCAACACCAAAAATACACCCACCAACACATCAACCAACTAAAACACCAATAACAAACCCTACAACACTCAGAACCGGTATACAATAAAGTAACAATTGCACCACAAAACCCATAAAACACAACACAACAACACATGGATAATAAAAATAGGATACCCAACAGGATCTAACAAACACACAATGGAAACTAATCAAAAAAAACTTTCAAAACAAACAAAGACAATCACCTACAAAAACACAACAAAAAAACCATGTAAACGCCATACTATACCGCAACAAAACAGAATGCCAACGAAGACTATTACCAAACGATTTCCCAAATTATACCACAGTTGGGTCATTTTACAAAAGAGCCATAAAAAAGGCATCTGGGAAAAAGCAATGAACAAAATAGTCCAAAAAGTACACATTGACACAGAACGCACACAAAAACCAAGCTATTACCCGATAAATTCACAAAGCACAAAAAACAACAAACACAAACAAAAAACGCGACATCGATGAGGAAAAAATCAAGGACTACAAAAAAC
>WRNB01000013.1 GCA_009776805.1 Candidatus Bathycorpusculum grumuli
CAAATCACCGACCCCAACGGCAAAGCCACAAACTACACAGGCAAAACATGGTCCACAGGCACAGTCGGAAGAAAAATGTCATTCAGCGAACCAGGAAACTACACACTACAAACACTATACGACGGAGAATATTATGCCTATGGAACAAATAACAACAGAGTTTATCGTTATATGAAACCAGCTGAAAGCGAACCAATTACCCTACAAATCATTGAAGGCTACTGGAAACCAGACTACCCAGGACACAACCTCCCCACAGAATACTGGACACGACCAGTCGACTCACAACTACGAGAATGGTACACAATAATGGGAAGCTGGCTATACTCACGAACAGATTACATACAAGTTACTCAAAATGCACCATACAATGATGCCCCTGAAAGTGCACACATTTTATGGAGCAAGGATATTGGTGACGTTAATGGCGGTTTAGCTGGCGGAGATTCTGGCACTAGCCCTTTCCAAGCCGGTGACGCATATGAGGGCAGATTCAACAACGCTGTCATCGTTGCAGGTGTTCTATACTATAACAGAGAATTCAGTGGCGGTTCATCAGCCCCTAATCGATCACAAATGGTTATTGCAGTTGATTTACACACAGGTAAAATACTTTGGGAACGAAACTTTGACGGCCTAGGCAACGCAAGAATCTCACATGCACAAATACTTACATTTATTAGTGAGAATAACCGTGGTTCATGGTCTTATCTTTGGATTGGCACTTCAGGTAACATGTACGCAATTGAACCAAAAACTGGTGAACTCCGATACAACATGACCGGTGTTCCAGCTGGACAGTTTTTCTATGGTCCAAGCGGCGAAATGCTAAAATACTCAATTACTGGCAACGCAACTGCTGGTTTTCGGTTATTACAATGGAACTCCACGTACACCGCAACACGTACTACTGAAGGCACTGGAGCAAATGATAGATGGGGCACTCAAGTAAATTCACGAGCTTCTAACGGCGATGTTCGTTCATTCAATGCAACCATGGGTTATGACATCAACGTTTCAATATCAGGACTGACCGCTAGTGCAGGAAGTTTAGTTGCGGCATTCCCAGGCGATCGTGTTATCTTCTCAACCACCCCCAACGCAACTGGCTTCACCCTTACAGGAATCAGCATTAACGAAGAAAATACCGGGTACATGCTTTTCAACCGCCAGTTCCAAGCACCTCAAGAATGGGAAGGATTTGTTTATGATGCAACTACATATCAGACAGGCTGGGCAACTTTTAGCCAAGAAGACATGATAGGCATTTTCTGGACAAGAGAAAACAGAGTTAACTATGCATTCAGTTTAGAATCTGGCAAACTTTTATGGCAAACAGAAACACGTATCTATGCAGATGCATGGGCGGCACGCGAAGGGATCATTGTAGACGGCAAATTTATAACATCAAGTGTTGGTGGCATTGTACACTGTTACGATGTTACAAATGGGGAGGAAATTTGGACATATGCGAATGCTGACAAATACAACGAGTCTTATCACGGTGAAAACTGGTGGTCAGTTATATGTTTCGTCTCAGATGGTAAAGTATACTTGGGACACTTTGTGCACTCGCCTACAATACCTCTAACGAGGGGCGCGCCATTCTTTGCACTTGATATAGAGACTGGTAATCCTGTTTGGGAAATTGATGGAGCATTCCGACAAAGCCAATGGGGTCAACGTGCAATTATTGGCGACAGCATCATTGCAACGCAAGACTACTATGATTCTAAAATTTATGCAGTTGGTAAAGGTCCAAGCGAAATGACAGCTTCAATATCAAACCCTATAGCAACAGCAGGCACACCAGTAATGATCTCAGGAACCGTTATAGATATTTCACCAGGCACCACAAGCGACGACGCACAACTGCGATTTCCAAAAGGAGTTCCAGCAGTATCCGACGAAAGCCAAAGCGAATGGATGCTACATGTCTACAAACACTTTGAAAGTCCAAAAATCACTGAAGGTGTTGAGGTAACAGTTTACGCTCAACAAGAAGGCAGAGACCCAGTAACCATAGGTACAACAACTAGCAATGCAAACGGTAGATATTCAATAAATTGGGTGCCTCCAGCAGATGCTATAGGTGATTGGGATGTATATGCATACTTTAGCGGTTCAGCAAGTTATTATGGTACATATGCACAAACGGAATTATCAGTATATGCGACAGCAGTAGAACCAATACCACTAGAACAAAGTCCACCCTACGGATGGTACATTGCAGGTGCAGCAATCGCAATCATTATAGTTCTCATAGTTGGTATATTAGTGATTCTCAGAAAAATAGACAAAAAACAATAAACCCGTAAATAACTTTTTTTTCTTTTTTTAAAAAATAGTAGTGTTTAATGTTTTGTGTGATCTGTATTTTTTGTTTGTTATTGGTATTTTTTGTATTGTATCTTGGTGTATTGTTTGTAGTTTGTTTGATCATTTTTGTGTTAGATATAAGTAATGTTGGAAGTTAAAAGGGTGTTGAACACAAGCATTAAATTGTGCGTTAAGAATTTTTAGGTATAATTATTAAAGCAAATTATAGTAATAGTTGATGCACTGTATAGGGTCACTGTATTGCTACTGCAAAAACTGAATTTTAATTTGAAAACAAAATTAGGCCTTTATTTTTTGCTTTAGATAAAAAATACACGCTAATACAGTAATTATTAAAAACGAGTATACAAAAACTAAGATACATTTATTAAGATAAAAATATTAACAATTTAACATAATAGAGAAAAATAAACATATGAAAAAATTAAAAACAAAAAGATTTTTTCAACAATAGCAATACTAATGATAATAACATTTGCCACACCAATGGTTACAACACAAACTGCAAACGCACAAAGCACAAAACAAATAGCCACTTGACCATTTGTTGACGCAATCCCAAACATTGCAGGCGTCGGACAACCAGTACTAATCAACTGGGGACTACTAAACTTCCTAATATTACAGTTGTTATTCGTTTTATTTGTTGTGTTTTGTTGTGTTTTGTTACAGCAGCAGTAGTGGTGGTTGTTGATGTTGATTGATGTTAGGTTGTAAGTTGTCTATATTTGATGGGTTGATAGCATGTATTGTAGTTATATTTGTCACATTTACAACTATAATGTTAGAATATAGCCTCAATATTAATTGCTGAATAAATGGGTTGCACATGTTTTATTTGTTTATTTTTTCGTCAAGCATGTTGTTTTTATAATGTTTTTATTTGTTACTGACATTTTGTTTATAAAAAAGTTTTTCCACATTTTATACAACTTTAATCACACTATGCATACAATTTCACATCATTCATTCCATCAAATACAATTAGAAATAAATTATGCATTGTTTTACATTTTTGTAATCAATTACCTCAAAAATATTGGGAAGGGTTATTATTTTGAGAAAGTAAAAAAAGATAGCCTATTGATATTGCCATAAAAAAAGGGTTATTAGGCTTCTAAACTTTTACGGTTTTGTACCCCATACATAGGCATAACTTCAGGCAAACGATCACTTAATTTGCTTTCAGCAGCAAATTCAGCTTCTTCAAGAATCTTTAAGGCTTCCTCATTTGCAACTTGAGTGCCCACACTAGAAATATTTGAATATTGATTAGTTGTTGAAGAACAAATTTCTGTAAGCATACCACCAATATTATCTAACTCTTGACTTGCCTCAGGCATAATACTGCACATTTCTGAACGAACACTATTTAGCATTGTTGTTGCCGGACTTAAAATAGCTACTAGGTCACCCATCTCAGAAACGGTACTCAAACGCATCGACACACTCTGCAATGCCAAAGAAGCATGAGTAAGCATTTTTTCAACTTTACGAATTTCACAAAGCTCAGTAGCATAAATATTGGCACGTGCCTGATCTCTATTTTCCATAGCACGAACCACTTTTCTAAAAAGTTCACCATCACGCATTTCAAAACGTTTAACAGCAGTATCAAGCGATCTTGATTGAATCTCAAGCCGCTGAGTAACAACAACAATTTGATCTTTTATGCCTTCCTGTGGCTTACTTGTATTCATAACTTTTGTTATTACATTCTCTTTGTCTTGATTCCGCTTAAAAGGATTGCCCAAATTTAACACTCCAAATATTTTAAAACATATATAACAAATAAAAATAAAAGGGTGTTCGCCAAATTAAACTAAAACTCACAACATGTAACAAGGCTTTTTTTAATTTAATAGCTAAACATTAGCACGACCTAATTGTAATACTCCACTAATAATTTAAGAAATACACGGAAAAATTAGTGGATTCAATTCTTAGCTACTTAAATAGTGCCAAAAAAACTTTGTGAAAAACAAATCAAAAAATGTTTTTGGGACAAAAATCACAGGTTTTCTCCCATCAAACCACACAAACTCAAACACACAAAATAGGCATTACATACAACATTTAAGTTACATAAATATTATAACAATTACATATTAGCCACATAATATAATATAAAACATATAAATTATGATCGTGAGGCATTATGTATAAAATGGTAATCAAATAAATAAGTAAAAGAACTAAAATAATGGCTAAAACAAGGCACACAATATTCAAAAATCATGAAACACAAGGTTATACACATAATGGGTATTGTGTGTAGTGAGGGGGGTAATAGTTTGGTAAGACCGTCTGAAAACTAGATTACAAAATTTTTATTGATGTAAATAATTCTAGAAATTTATGTTTTGAAAATATTTCTAGGGTTTAAATATTTTTAATTATGCAGTTTTTAATTTTTGTTTATAGTTTCGACTATTTTTTAGACAACCTGCAGGGGTTTTGTGGTGTATGTGTTTGTATGGGTTAATTAATAAGGTGTCTCGTTGTTCTAAGTATTATTTGACTGTTAGTCGGTGTGTTTTGTTGACTGGTTTGAAGCTTATGGGAGTTTATTGTAATTTCTTCGCTGATGGAAGTATTAGTTTGATTCATTTTTCTATACCATTTACAAAAAATTCAATTTATAAAATATTAACCTGTAATTTATTAACATCTAACACTCACTATGAATTACAATAGATTACATTTCATCTTTTTATTTTTAAAGTAATTAAACAGTTACCATGTTTACATAATTTATTATTAGTGTCACGAAAATGTTTAATTAACGAATCTTAAAGCAGTATACAAGTGAAAATAGTATGTCTAAAAATTTACCGTACTGGTTTATCAGAGAAGGAGATAAACTTATTCAGTGTAGTAAAACAGATTTTGACCAAGCAATTCGAGATGGCAAAAGCATTAAATACCGTACTTATGCCAATAAACGTGTTGAACGCATTGCGGAGTTACTTGAAATATCCCGTATGGCATTACTAAATAATCCTCAAATCCCAACAAAATTTAGACAAATTTTAACAGATCCTATGAAAGTTATTCAGGTTCAAATTATTGATGCTGATGACCCTGATTTTTGGAATAAAGAGTCTAAACGCCAAAAATATCAAACTATTATAAAAGAAAAATAGTGCGTATCTTTTGTTTTAACATATTTGTGTGTAATAACTTGTTTTGTATGTATTTAGTTCGCGCGGTTATATATGCATAAACATGGTTATGTGTTATGATTTGTTAAACAAAACGTCGCAAAAATTTAATCCATAGTTCTCTGCGAGTTTTTCTAATTACAAAAAAAACAAGACCATAAACAACGTATTCTGAAAAAACGCCACAAAGTAATTACAATGCAATTATAATTACAAACAAACAAACTAAAACAAACATGTACATCGAATACGATAAAAAACATATGCCTATAACCTGCACACAAACATTACAGTGCAACTTTTTTCGCAACATCACAGCAAATATTTTGGTTACAAAAACCCCATAAACACATCAGTACAGACACACAATAATTCAAATCATTGTGAAAAAACAACCTACAAAACATATGCGATGACTATGGACCCATGGTTTTTTGCTAATAAGACACTATCTTTAGGTGTCTTGAGGTTCATTATGTGCCTAAGCAGGTAATTGGTTTAATGTTTTGGGTGTTTGTTGTGTGCTTTAAGCAGGTAGTGTTTGGTATGTGGGTTCCAAATATTGAAACTCTTAATGAGTTGGTTGTTTGGGAGAAAGATCGAAATAATGAATGTAAAACAAGTAAATTGGCACTTTACTACCGAACAAGAAGGAGCAAACTAAAATATTTATACCCCAACTTATAATGTTGTCAAAGCAATATCTTAAATTTGTTAATTTTTAGTGTTCACTTTTTGGAGTCAGCAGTTTAGTTTCAACAATACTCCAAATATCTTCAAAAACTGCTGCAGGAGAACGTTTGTCATTGTTTTCAATAATTTTCACATACTTGCGATCAGAAAAAGATTTAAAAATTTCCCGAGACTGTTTCAAAAGTTTTATTTTTTCAAACGCGTTAGTACCTTCTTCACGATTTTGTCTAATACGTTGTAATGATACAGATGGTTTTATGTCTAAAATTATCAATAAATCTGGTTCAGGCGCGAATTCTATGTTGCATTTTTCAATATATTCCAAATTTAGTCCACGAGCACCTTGATATGCAATGTTTGAAAAATAGTATCGGTCCATAACAACAATTTTGTTAGCTTCAAGAGCTGGTTTAATATTAAATTTTACATTTTCAACACGATCTTCAACAAAAAGTTTGAACTCTTCTTCAACTGTAACATTTTTTCTTCCATGTATTGCCATTTTTCTGATTTGTTGACCAAAAACGCCGTCAGTAGGTTCATGTAAAGAAACTACAGGATACCCCTTGCTTTTTAATTTTTCAACAATCATTTTTACTTGTGTTGATTTTCCAGCACCATCAATACCCTCAATCACTAAAAGAAGCCCTTTTTCCAATTTTTTTGTCGCAATTTTTTTTGACAATATCTTAACCAACAGTTGTAATACTATAACACAGTTAAATAAAGAGTTTTAGACTATTGAATAATGCATTGACAAAGTTATAATTAGAGGTAACTAACAAAATTAGATGCAATTAAAACTAAAATTTAACTATGTCAACGTACTACTGCGACTAAATTATAAATAAATGTTAACTGTGTATTATTACTGTAAGATACAGATATGAACAAAAATACACAGACCAGTTAACCAAAGATAAACACACACCAATTTTTATAACACTAAATAAAAAAACTTCTAAAAACGTAACCCTCATGAAAATCTACCATAAACACCTTATAACAACCACGTAAAACACATAAAAATTAAACAACAAACTTACAAACAACAAAAACCCCACAAACAGCAAACACAAAAAACACAAACAAACCCACAACATTCACCAAACCCACAACATTCACCAAACCCACACAAAACAACACACGTATCAATTATTTTTGATTTTTTGATTTTTAGCAAAGAGTTAAATTTATTGTTTGTTAAGATTTTGTTACGGGATTTGATGATTAACTATTGCGATATTCTTACACCAATAGGCGGAACGGATTTACCTACAGTGTGGATGAAAAGTAACAAAAAATGGTTAAACACCTATACATGGTATACTTCAACGGTTAAAGGTATTGGAAATGCCCGAAATGAACTGTTAAAAAAAGCTAGTGCACAATTACTGCTATGGTTAGATTCAGATGTTGAATTAACATTTGATCCTATACCTGCGTTGTATGAGGTTATGCAGAAATTTAATGTATCAGGTGTTTGTGCTGGTCAATTAACTGTTGGTCACAAATGGTTTCTTAAAGTTGCTGCTGAAATGGATAACTTAGAAATAGAACGACATAGGGGTATAAAGATTGTTGAATCCCGCGCTTTTCAATGTGCACTTTATAAACGTGATGATTTGCTTAAAGTTGGCGGGTTTGATCCATCTTTTAACACTGCAGGCGAAGACAATGATATAGTAAGGCGTATGATTGCTAATGGCATGTTAATTTTGCAGTGTAATAATTTAATTGTCAGGCATCATGTTAATGAGCAAACATATTGGCATAAATTTAAAGATTACCATAAAGGGTTTAGCCAACTTGCCGCAACCATGAAAAATGAATACCAACCAGAAGTTCAAAATTCCGCCATTGATGTTACTATGTTAAAGCGTATGCCTATAAAATATCCACTCTATAAATTAAAAGAAAAACTTGCTCTTCTGTGAAGTGGAAGACAATGATTGTGCCTAAAATTTTAACTTTCTTTGTAACAAACCGTTGTAACGCCAAATGTAATCACTGTTTTAACTGGAAAAATATTCGCGTAAATGAGTTAACTCTTGAAGAAATTCAAAAAATAGACTTTAGCATTTTTAATTCTGTCTCCATTACAGGCGGCGAACCAACTATGCGAGAAGATCTTGCAGAAATTTGCCGACATGTAGCTAAAACCAAAATTTACCTAAACACTAACGGCTTAAACCCTCAATACCTCAAAGAAGTTATAGATAAAAATAATGCAAACAGAATTAATGTTACAGTTTCACTTGACGGAACAAAAGACATACACAACCAAATCCGAGGTATAAATTGTTTCGACCAAGCTATTGAAACTATAAAACAATGTAAAAAAACCAGTACCAACACCACAATCCTCACAACAATATCTCGTACTAACATGGCAGACATTCACGCATTCATAAACTATCTCAAAACAGAAAACTTGTACACAAAAAAAGGTGATGTAATTTTTAATATTGCACGCGGACTTCAACACGTCTTCAACCTAAACCCAACAATTAGTTTCTACCACAACCCAAAAGACAACAATGCAATATTGACACCCACAGAATTCAAAACAATATTCAACCAAATCAAACAATACATGACAAATCAAAATCGTATAGTCTGGGAATACTCTCTCAAAATACTCAATCAACAAAAAAAAGCTGTCACCTGCTATGCAGGAAACATAGACATGGTGCTTCACGCCAACGGCGATATTGCTGCTTGTGAATACACAAAACCCTTCACAAACATCAAAAATCACAATTTTGATCCAACTGTAGCATGGAACAGTAAAAACGCACAGATAACAAGAAAAGAGCTTACCAACTGTTATTGTATCCATCCTTGCAACCTAAACACGTCAATTCCTAGAACATTAACAGGTATCATCAAGCTCGCACCTGACATAGCCAAAAATAAAACAAACAAATTCAAAAACAAAATATGACATACGTTTTCTATTTTAAATCTTTAAATTAAATTCTTGTTAGGTGTGTGCGCATACACTAGAAAATTGTGAAAAAAATCCAAACACCAAACATCAAACAAAAAAACCATACATCCATAATTAGCCTACAAGTTTGTGAACTAGGTGTTTTGACACGATTAATAGTTTGTAGAGATGTTGATGAACTGACTTTGTTACACCACTTTTCTAGTCTTGCTATGGTTCGTGTAATTGTGGAAGTACTTTTCAGAATTTGTATGTGTTTAGTTCTTAGTGAAAAAATGGTTTTTCTTGTTCGTTTTAAGCTGAAATTTAAATTTAGGTTATTTTTGTTCAACAGATATAGTTACACACATATGTTTATGCATACATGTTCACGCGAGCTAAACACATACCAATAAGGTATTAGAGTTTGGAAATAAACTAGTTTGAAGCATGACCTGATTTTGTCATTGAATTGTTGGCCTTTTTGATACTTGCCAGACTTTGAGGCAAATGTCCTGTCAATACTTTTTTATGTACATATGCACTTAATAAGTTGAAATTATATGGTTCGTTTCATACGTGGGATTCAGACATCACCTAAAACAATGGATGTAAAAAAGTTAGTTGCTTTTGTTACAGTGGTATGTCTGTTTTTTTCGTTTATAGTCATTGCTGAAAAATGGTTGTCTTCTTCTACAAATAATTCTCAATCATCAGATGATTATGTTGTTTTAACTTTAGCGTTATATCAAACCTTTGATTACACACAAAATGGTGTTAGATATGAATTTAGATATGTCTCTGGAGGTCAAGGAAATCTGGTACAGGTTTCCTTAGATGGACAAACAGTAAGTTATGCCGCAGTTTCAGGTGCAAAGTATGATTTATTTGATTTGACAATCACAATTTATTCAGCTACTGATCAAATGCTTGTTTTGCATGTAACATCAACGTAGACTGCAAAAATCTAGTTAGGTGAAGAGGCAAAACATGCGTGCAATGTTTTATGCATTTTATAGTTTTTAACACGTAATTTAGGTTTAAACTCTTGTTCAAACATGTTTATAGGTTAATTATTGAATTTGACTGTTTTTTTAGGTTTGTGTTGTGTGGTCAAAGTTTTTGTGTGCTTGTTGACGTATTGATGAGAGTAAAATAATGATTTTTGTAACATAAAAATCGCGGTTAAACTATATGTTTTTATGTGATGATGTATTGTAAAAAATTACATGACGATATAAATGTTTACAAGCGGTGTTAGAAGTGAATTTAAAAATAAACAGCAGGACAACCACAAAACATATTGCACTAATAACAATATTTTCAGCACTCTATGCAATATTACGTTACTTACCATTAGGTCCAATGATTGGATTAGCCGGTACATTCTCATTTTCAGACGCTTTAGCACCACTGATAGGCATAGTATTAGGACCGTTTGCTGGCGGCATAAGTGTAATAATTGGAACATTCACAGCTGCCGCAATAAGTAAACCAATAGTATTCTTTGGATTAGATTTTCTACCCGGTTTTATTAACTGTGTAGCAATGGGTTTTCTTATAAAACGTAAATGGATTCCCATTATCGTTCTGTACGCACTTCTTCTTGGAGTTTTTATAGTTAGTCCATACTCTTTGCTGTATGTGCAAATTGGTTCTTTAACCATACCATTTACTTGGCTACATATTGTAGCATTCATCGTATTTCTTTCACCACTAAGATCCAAAGCAGTAAATAACATCAAAAAATTCAACACAAATAAAACTATTACAAACCAACAATCCCAATCCAACAAAAACATGACAATAGGCATAATTTCTGGCATAATCTTAGGCATAATCTTAGGCATAATTACAGGTAAAATTTTACATCTAAACACAACCAATAGCATAATCTTAGGCACAATCACAGGCACAACTTTAGGTATAATCTGGAGTATAACTATAAAAATTGCCAAAAAAATCAATATACACAACATAACTTGGAGCATAGCTACTTTAATATTCATAGGAACAATGTTACAACATTTAACCGGCAGTTTGCTCACCCAACTTACATTAGGCGTTTTTGCAGAAGGCACAAACTTTGCAGACATGTGGACAGCAATATTCTATGTTTACCCATTCGAGCGCATCTTGATGGTCCTATTCACAACATGCATTGGCGTACCGCTCATAATTGCAATAAAAAAATCAATGCTACCCTTTGAAACACCAATTAATGAAAAAGAAAAACCTTAATCCTTCTACCCAAATTTTTAGACTATTTTTTCAATTAAAACGTCTTTCTGAAAAGACATTCATCTTGAATATATTCCTTACCTGTTTTTAGTGCTATTTCAGCTTTTTCAAGTTCACTACCCAAATATGCAGCATGATCTAAACGTGTAACTAAACCCAACTCCACAATTTTTGTATAAATAGTCTTGGAAGTTTTGCCTTTGATGATCATAACAGGGTTATCCATTGAAATATCAGAAAACAACAAAGCAACAACATCTTTATTTTTTCGATCAATTACAATTTTAAACATTCCAACACTATCAAATTCTGACTGCACAATTTCACTTTTCGCAATTACAACTGTAGACTTTTTTTCCACAGTCTCATCATAAACTTCTTCCCGGGAACGTTTATCCTTAAGAACTAATAAATCCAATCCTAAATCTTTAGGCACAGAATCACGCTTTTTTGCGAGATACATCATTTTGGCCGCTATAACTTCTTCTTTGACAGTTCCTTGAGCTTTAGTACTTTTTTCAGTAGCAAGCATTACACTTGCACCTACTTCATCTGACAGACGAGCAAGCAACGCATTTAAACCAACAGAATCTGCGTCAAAAAGTTCCGTAACATTAGCAACACCTACAAACAAAGGCACAGTAGGATTCCGCATGCTAAAGTCTTTGAAAGCTATAAAAGATTCCAACACATTTAAAGGATCTAAAATTAAATCAACCAAAATTTTATGGAACCCACATTTTTTTGCTTTAACAACCAATTCTTCAGCTAATTGTACACGCTCTTGAGCTTTTTTTGGGAAATATCCGTCACACTGATTAGTTGGAATAATCACTACTGGAACATCAATAGTGAAAGCAGAAAGTTTATCAATATTTCCTGCATCCAAACTTAAAATTAAATCGACACCAGCACATGTAGCAGCTTTTATTTCTTCAGAGTCAAGTGTGTCAATACTCACTGGCAAATCAACTACTGCTTTAACAGCTTTTATTATGCGAACAGCATTTTCAGGATTGCTTTTACCCGCAACCATGCCTACATCAATAATGTGCGCACCCTCAGCAGCAAATTTTTTTGCGAAATACTGAATTTCCTCGTTACTCATTAAGGCAGCATCCACTATTTCTGCCATAACGCGCATAGGAAAATTTTTTCCTATAACTAAATTTTTAATCAACATACTGCTTGGTTGCTTTAAATATTCATCAGATTGTTGTTCAATTTTTTCGATTTCTGTTAAAGCTTTTTCCGTGAGAATATCACGTAACAGATCGCATGCGGGTATGGTTGTGGAAAGGGCAACTTTGTTTAAAACTTCAAGTGTTGTTGGCAAATCAGCAGCATATCGCGGACCCTTAAATGTGGGTATACCAAGCGCGTTAGTTAGAGTTTTTGTATCACCACGACTTAAACCAGGTGTAATAATTATATCAACATCTTTTAGGTCATAATTTTTTAGACCTTCCAGTATTGTTTCAGAATTTAGAAAAGCAGCTACAGGAACATTTAGTGCAATAACTTCAACTTCAACACTATTTTGTTGAGCATAATTTTTTACTATATTTTCTGCAAGTCGTCCTGTAACTAAGAGTACTTTCAATTTTGCCACTTTACGTTGTTACCTTAATTGTTGACCCTTTGTTGTTTGCTTTTGCCACAAAAACATTGCCACCTACACTTTTTGCAAGATAAGTTTTAACTTTTTTAAAGATCTCTTTGGTTTGGTTCTGTTTTACTATACAATAAACTGTTGGTCCCCAAGAACTTTGGCCAAATCCACAAACTCCAAGGCGTTTAATGAATTTTAAAATCTCTGCAATTTCTATGTTTGAATATGTGCCACTTTGTACATGTGCAAAATAGTTTCCTGTAATTATTTGTATGGCTGTTAAAGCTTCACCGAAACTTTCAATGTCTTTTTCTGCAATAGCTGGTAGGAGTTTAAGCATTGTCAGACGACAAATTTTGGCAACTTCTGTGGCTTGCATTGGAGGTAATTTGTTGAAAGCTGATGTTTCCTCAGAATTAGATAGTCCTTTTTGTACATTAGGTGAGGCTATGATGAAACGCCATTCTTCTGGGAAGGGTTGTTGATAAATTAGCGGAGGAAAAGCAGTGTTTTGGGTTATTTTTTTGCCGCCGTCAACTACGAAGCCACCGTGTTGGAAAATTGCTGTACCGACGCCTGTTCTTTGTGCACGTCCCATTGCAAGTGCAAGTTCTGGTGTTGAGGCTTTAGTGTCTGTTAATTTTGCCAGTGCAGTGGCAATTGCAAGAGCGAATTGAGTACCTGAGCCAAGACCGGCGTGGGCGGGTATTGTTTTTTCGATATGAAGATGTATATTAGAGTTGGTTTGGTAGGTTTTGAAGAAACGATTTACAAGGGTTGTTGCTAATGTGGTTTCTTCTCCGGTAATTGTAAGGTTGTTTGCGTGTTGGGCGTGGATAATTATATTTGGCTGGTTTATTGCAACGCCTAAGCCTCCAAATATTCTCCCTAAGTCACCGTTTAAATCTATTAAACCAAGATGTAGACGTGCGGGAGTTCTAATGTAAACTTTCATGTTTATATTCTCCACGTTTCAATTTTTTTCTGTAGATTAGACATTAATTTAGTGTAATGTGAATTGGGTGCAGAGCAGTTAACTATTTCGTTGCATGTTTGGATTAGGTTAACAAGTTTGGTTACATGTTCTTGTTCTTTTTTGATGTTGTTTAAGGCTTTTATACGTGTTGTGTGTATTAAAGCTTCAAGGACTGCTGTTTTTGCGCGACAATAACTTTGGGCATATTTTTTTGTGGCTGTTATATGTTGAATGTTTGTTGTGACTTTTGTTCGTTGATTGTCAAGAGGACTGAAATCTTGTATTGTTACAGCAATTGTTGCGTTGGCCAGTTTTAATTGTGGCGCGTTTATCTTGTATGATTTTTTAAACCAATCATTTGGTAGCATTGAGTCTTTTAGTGCTGTTTGAAAGAAAATGTCGATATTGTCTGTAATATTTAATGTTGCAAACTTGTTTGTTTGCATATTTTTTAAAGTTGTCGTTGAATTATATATCGTTAGATTAATTTGTTGAAAATCGTGCGTTATAGCACCCATAGGTGCCGCGTTAGGGGTTCCATTTGGATTATAGGTACAGACTATTGTCTCATAAATCATATTTTTGTTAAAGCCTAAATCAGCTAATGTAACCATGTGATTTGCCGATCCTAATTGATGATGTTGATGTTTTTCAATTGATTGTAAAATTTAACAAGTCATAATAAAGTTTTGCTTCAAATGATCACCCAAAAATTACATAATAGTTAGCAAACATGTCAAACAATATTTTTTGAATGTAATATTGCAGGTGAACAAACTTACCTTGTTAATACGTAAAACACATAATTTTGGTTTTTCGCTAAAAAGGCGGGTAGAGTCAGCAAGTTTCGTTACGACGTAGTAGTTGTATGGAACATACTTGAGAACATAAACAAGTTTAAATAAGAACTGATATGTTCACCCACATGAAATAGCAAAAAGTAGTATTTTTGATGCTATTTGCTAATTGATTAATTTTTTACACAATATTAAGCACAACTAATATTGTAAATAAAAGTAAAGTGTTAAAAAGTTAAACTGAATAATAGTTAAAATAATTATAGTGTATGAGCAGGTATCTGATTAAAAATCACATCCAAATTTTTAAATTTCTTTTTTCATTTTCAGCATAACCTTTTTTCTGGTTTAATTTTTTAAAACAATCTGGTATATCCTTATAAATTGGAACGTTATTTCTTGAACACGGAGTTTATTGCTTTGGTTGTTAAAGACATAATTGGCGTTATTTACGCACCACACAAAACATTTAAAAAAATTGCTGAAAACCCAAAATATTTGGCTATACTAATAATCATCGCGCTTTTCGTAGCTCTACAGATTGTCTATAACTATGATTATTACTCAAAAGTGAATGTTGAACAAACTCTTCCGCCAATAGGTCAACTAAGTGATTTTACTACCACAAACGCTACTCAATGGATTACCACATCGGGCACAATTGTGACAAAAAACTCTGAAAACTATATCAACCAAACCTACTATGGGAACAATAGTTTGCAGTTAACATTATTAAATAGTAACAACTTATCTGCAGCTATTGAACAATTTGGATACACTGCAGATTGCAGTTCAAATGGTTTCACCGAGTTAAACATAAATATTAACCAAATTTCACCTAATATTGCCCCACAAACAGGCATACTAACACTCTACACTACCGATACCACTTCAAACTATTTCACAATTGATATAACATCAATGCTCACAACCAATCCTGGTGAATGGAATAACATCACAATTCCTGTAGGAACTTTAGAGTGGCAAAGTACTGGTACACCCGACTGGTCAAAAATAACGGGATTACAACTTACCCTAACATACGCTCAAACTTCAGACATCACCATTTTATTGCAAGGCATATTTTTCCGTGGACAATATATGACAAACCTTAATCTTTTTGGTACCGGAACCCTCATGGGATATCTGACATTTTCTATTGTCCTGCAAGTATTGGCACAATGGATTATACTTGCGGCAGTAGCTTACATAATTATCAAAGGATTAAAAGGTACTAATGTTGTTTGGCGTAACTTGTTTGTTACGATAGGTTTTACTCTTATAGCTCTTGTTATCACAGCGGTTCTTTTTTGTTTAATCTCTTTTACACTACAAACGGTCTATTACCCATATGATTTAATTCATGGTGTAGTGGATTACTCCCCAATTATTGATGCTGTATCGCCGTCATCACAAGTAGCTTATGAATCAATAACTGTGGCAACAAATACTTACATTGTACTTAATTATATAGTTAACTTGATGATGTTTGTTATACAAATTGTGTATATTACATTTGCTGTAAAGGCTATTACAGGTGTGTCGTTAATAAAAAATGCATTAACTTTTGATGCTGAAACAACAGAACAAGCAGTTAACGATGGCAGTGTATCAGAGTTTTCATACAAGAAAAGTATTCTGGTGGCAATTTGTACAGTACTTGTATCAGCTGTAGTAATTTTCTTGCTACAATATATTGGCATATTATAAATGTGTTTGAGTGCGGTAAAATTTACCTTTTTTCATTTTTTATTTGGTGAGTCGTGTTATAATTTTTATAGTTCCTTTCAACTGCTTGCTGGTTGTTAGCAAGATTTATATTGTTTGAAAACTTTTTGGAAGTGGATTATAACCATTCGGTTTAATTGATAATATAGGTGAAAATGTTTGAGTATGGAGATAAAAGACCTTCGTGATGGCGCTAAACGCGTCAATGTAGCAGCCAAAGTTGTAGAGAAAGGCGATGTAAGGGAAGTCCGATCAAAGTTTGGTGATGCAACATACAGGATTGTTGATGCTGTTGTTGCAGATGAAACAGGTAGCATAAAGTTGACCCTGTGGAATGAACAAATTGAACAAGTTAATGTCGGTGATAATATAAAAATTGAAAACGGTTACGTTACAAGCTTTAAAGGTGAAATCCAACTTAATGTTGGTAAATTTGGTAAATTAACAGTTGGTTAAACTGTTACAAATTTTTTAATTTTTTATTATTTTGTGTGCAACATAGCAATAGTTTGTGATTGGACAACATCAAATTTTTTACAAAAAAAAAGTTAGGTGTTGAAAAAAATTGAAGGTGTTGGGTTTGTTTTAGATTTGATTTCCGCATTGAGAGCAAAAGACGGACTTGGATGAGACTGGGGAACCGCAGTGTGGACAATATTTGGCTTCAAGAGGTGTTGTTGGTGTGGTTGATGATGGTGGTATAGTTGATGATGGTTGCATAGTTGATGATGGTTGTTGGTTATTGTTTTGTGATGTGTTGATGTCTGTTTTAATTAAGGCGAATGCTATTGCTGCGATTATGAATGCTATGTATATCAGAACTAGCCCTACGAAGAAAAATATTGTCAGTATTGCACCGATAAGTAGCATTGTTTTTGCGACGTTGAATAATCGTTCGCCTGAACGTTTTGCCAAGTCTTGGAATACTTTGCCAAAGTATATGGCCATTAGCAGATTAAAGACGAATATTATTAACAAAAATGGTAGAAAATAAATGTTATATAGGACGCTTTGTATGTCGAACATGTATGCATTTGGGTTTAGAAGACGATTTATGAGATCTGTAACAAAAACGTATGTGATATTTTCGTTGATGAATTCATTTATGGCCATAAAAATTAGGTATATTGCACCAAATATTGCGCCTGTAAATCCGTGTCGGTATATATCGCCGTCTCGATAGTGTTCAGCTAAGCCTTTTATGCCGCTGAAAACGAGAATTATTCCAATAACACCTAAAATTGGAATGAAACTTAAGCAAATTAGTATTGAACCGATTATGGCTAAAATTTTGCTCGATATTGTAGTATCACTCATTTTTATCAACTATTCAAATGACGTTGGTACTAGCATAAAAACCTTTTATTAAATTAGTGTACCGTTTGTTATATTGTTAAATAGCAGATTTGGTCTGGAAGTGGTATTGGTGTACTGTGTTAGTTTTGTTTATTTTTGGCGGGAAAAACTGTCTGAAAAATAAGTTACAAAATTTTTGTTGCTGTAAATGATTCTAAAAAATTTACATTTCAAAAGTATTTATGTAATTTTAACGTTTAAACATTTCATGCCAGTTAGTTTTTAATTTTAGACTATAATTTTGACTGTTTTTCAGACAGTATGGGGTAACATTTGTAATTAGTTTATGCGCATTTGTCATTGTTTTTTAATAATTTTTTTTCAGTTTTTAATATTTTCAATTCATCCATCTTTACGCTAAAAACTATGTGAATAATTTACATATTTCACATCATATTTATTTTTTTTAATTTATTGCTTTAAACGTGTATGCTACGTATTTATTAAGGTTGGCTGTAATCAGGAGTTAAAAAAGAGTGAATAAGTCTTTGATGCTATTAAATGAACTAGAATGTTTCTTTTATACGAGAACTAGTAATTTATCATTGGACTTAACACTTTTAACACGTTGGACTGTGTCTAGATGAGAAAGACAATATTTAAAAAGCTTGAAGCACAGGGGCTAATTGCCAATTACAATAGGTTACGTAAGAACCTACCACCTAAACTTTCTGAACGAATATTCATCTGGGATGAAACCTTCCGTGAAGGAATAAAGGCACCCACAGTTTACTTAACTTATGTAGAGCAAGTAAAACTTGCAAAATTAATGGATGAATCAGGCGTAGCTATAATCAACGTTGGTTTTCCTGCTCTCTCCGACGACATAAAACGTACTGTCAGTCGAATTGTAAACGAGAGTTTTGAACATGCAAAACTCACTGCATCAGCTGAACCAACTACACAAAGCATTAACGCCTGCCTAGAATGCGGCATAAAAGAAATTACACTTGAAACCCCGATTAATGGTTTAAACCTACAATACAGATATAAAATAACAAAAAAACAAGCACTACAAAGAATAACAGACTCCATCATTTACTGCAAAGATCATGGTGCAAACGTAAACTTTATGCTCATGGATGGCACAAGAACTCCAATAGACGAAATACTACAAGTATTCCAACAAGCCGCAAATGCTGGTGCAATCAGACTTGGCCTTGCAGACTCTGTCGGATTCATCAGACCACTCTCAATGAAATATTTAATGTCTCACGTACGAGATGGTTTATCTGATGATATAAAAACGAAAATCCCGCTTTCCATACACTGCCACAACGATTTTGGACTAGCAACATCCAACACTTTAGCTGCTATGGAAGAAGGCGTATCATACGTCCACACATGCATCGCTGGATTTGGCGAACGCGCAGGAATAGCACCATTCGAAGAAGTTGTAACCTGCGCCGAACTGTTATACAATATCGACACAGGCATTGACTTGGGAAAAATTTCGCGAATCTCACAAACAGCTGAAAAAGCTTTTGCATTACCCATCCAATTCCATAAACCAATCATCGGCGAAAACATTTTTGCTCACGAAGTTGAAGTCGACGTCGAAGAAATGATGGCTCACCCACTTGTATTCGAACCATTCCCACCTGAAATCGTTGGACGAGAAACTACAGTTTTCATAGGCAGAAACACAGGACAAAAACTAATTCAAGAAATGCTTGAAAAAGCAGGAATCCGAGCTTCACCAAGACAAATGGACGAACTTTTCAGACGTATAAAAGGACCACACGAAGGCTTAGATAAAGGCGAAGCACAAATGACATATTACCAAGTAAAGAAATTGATGAAAGAACTCCAAAAAGGTTATGCAATGGATGAATTCTGGCGACTTGTAGAACAGGTAACACGGCAAAAACCCAAAATAACATCCGACAAAAAACTTCCACCTAAAACAATTTAAAAATTTAACTGCCCCAATATCTCCTCTACTTCTTCTACATCCAAAACTCTTGGATAATTATACAACGGACCACTTGGTTTTTCATTATAAAACGGTCTATTACAATCAGGACACCCAGAAGTTCGAAACGGTTCACCACTACCAACAATGCCTTTCAAAACAGCAAAATCTACACCAAACTTTACTATTCTTCCCACACTATCAAAACCCAAACGCTCCAAACGAGATATACCCCATACAAGTAAATACCGTGCAAGCTGCAGACGCCTATAAGACACAACATCTGGCTGAGAACACTTCTCTAAAACCGTACCACAAACAGGCGTAAACGCAAACAATGCCGGTAAAACACCACTATCAACACACCACTGAACCAAACACATAACATCCCTCTCAGATTCACCTAAACCAACAATCAAATGAGTACTAACTCTACCTGCCCCAAAAATTGCCAAAGCCTCAACAAGTAACTTAATTTCATCATCCCAACTATAAACACCACCAGTTGCGATACCTTTTATTTTACAGAAAACTGTTTCAGACGCAGCATCCAAAGCAATTCCAATACGATCAACACCAGCGTTTTTAAGAAGCAAAATATTTTGCCTATTCAATGGTTGGCAGGATACAGAAACACATACATTTTGTTTTTTAATTTCTCTAACTAACCCATCAAGATTTAAAAATACACCTGGAATATTTAAAGCCTGTATACAAACACGGCTGACTTTTCTCTCTTTGACAGCATTACTCAAAGCTGAAATTAATACAGCAGTTGGAAAACGCGGCCAAGTCACTCGCGCAAGCATATCAGCACGGCTGTTGCTATCTCTAGCTTGAGGACAAAAACTACAATTAGCAGAGCATTTACTTTCTGTATGTATCATAAGATAAGCTGTTGTAGGGTTTACATCATTTTTACCTTCAAGTAAACCTAAAAAAATAGCTGTACCTAAAGAAACACGGATTTGAGGCGGCAAATTTGAACAAGAGTTAATCAATGTTTATACCTTGAACACTATTTCGTCTGTTCTTCTTTTTCTTTGTTTTCGTCATCTGCAAGTAAAGCTTCTTCATAATTATAAATGCGTTTCATACGTTTTTCCCATTGTTTAAAAAATCTGTATTGAGATGTCATTAGATAAATTGTATAAATCAAAAAGCCTGCAAAAAATACTAATAAAATTAAAAGATTAATCTCAAAACCATGTGTTTTAGATAGTCGAAAGTACGCAAAAATAAATCCAATCAATAAAATTGAACAAACAATGGTACTCATGATTGCTCCACGTTTAAAACGATTCCATCCTTTACTTATTTCAGCAAAGAATTCGTGCGTTGCTTTAACTGAATATTGATATTCTTCTTCTTTATTATCCATGTTTTTCATCTGTGTGTACTTTTATGTAGTTATATATGTAATGCACCACTGGTGAACTCTCTAAAGCAGTGATGGTAATGAATCTCGAAGATTTATGTAAATTTTTCTTCCCTCTGCAGTTAGCAAGAGACGACCTTGTGGGTCTTCTTTGACAAAATTTTTATCCTTTAAGTATGCTAGGTGTTTCAAGAAATCATCATATGATATATCGGTTGCTTTACGCCAAACATGAGTGCGTAACTGAGTTTTATCACTAAAGAAAAGGAACTCTAATATTTCAAATCTTATCTGAACTGAACCTTTTCTTTTAATAGTAATTTCTTGCGCCCCGCTAATCGATTTTTTATTTATGCTCAATAGTTGGATGACAAACATCGGTTTTACACGTATTTAAGAGCTTGCTAAACTCGTATGTATTTCACATGAAAAATGTTTTCCATATCACTTTAATAAACTATTATTTTATGCTTTTAACGCACGTATTTTTATAGTTTTTATCTCAAAATACACTGCATATATGCATAAATAATTCTGTTTGTCGAATAATCGTTATTACTCAGTAGAAGTGTGTAGTAAATGTCAGTCTTTATTATTGTTTTGATGGTTTTATTGGTGTGGTTGTGTGGTTTTTGTGTTTTTATACATTTGATTTGTCCATTTGGCGGCGTTTTTGTTCAGTTTTGATGTGCAAAAATAATAATGACTAAAGTATAATGTTATTTTTTACTTGTAAATTGCTATGTATAGTGGTTTTTCTGCAATTTTTTAGTCGTGGAAAATTGTGAATAATGATAATTGTTGTATGTGTGTAAGATTGGTGTGAAAACACTGCAAGTAGTGGGAATCTGATGAGTAGGTACAACTAATTTTTAAAAACGTTAGAATTTAAATTTTTATTTTTGAATTAAAAATTATTTTTCATAGAATTTAGATTTATTTTTGCTATAACCCTACTGTGGAATAATAGTCTTAAAAAAATAATCAGTTAAATAAATATTTTATAACATTTAAATTCTACTTTTTACATAATTATACCTGAGGATACTTTATGACGTCACAAAATTTTGTAAGAGATATCTATACAAAAGGAGTTAGTACAGTTAATGAAAACGACACTTTATCTAGGTGTCTTGAATTTTTCAAAACTGAAATGCCGCCTGTATTGGCAGTTTTAGATGCTAAAGGCAAATACGTCGGTGTAATATCTAGACGATGGATTTTAAGATCACGACTTGATCCGGCGTCAACTAAAGTTAAAAACCTGATGAAGTCAGCACCTAAAACTTCACCTGATCATGAAATTTCTAAAATCGCGAAATTAATGATTGAAAGCGGAATAAGGCAGTTACCTGTTTTTGAAGATGAAAAACTTTTGGGTTTTGTAACTGACGAAAATATTATTAACGCAGCGGTGTGTCAAGAATGGGGTAAAGGTAAAGTTAGTAGCGTTATGACCCGTGCGCCATATACTATTGATGCCCATAGGTCAGTTGGTGCCGTATTAACCCTGTTTAGGGAACAAGGTTTTTCTCATGTACCAGTTATGAATGCTGGGAAAATCGTGGGCATTATAAGCATACGTGATATTCTAGAAAGAATATTTCAACCAAACGAACGTCAAACTGTCGGCGATAGAATGGGTGAAAAAGTTGAGACTTTTAGCATACCTGCAAAAGGTATAATGAGCAGTCCAGTTATTACCATTGAAGCAGACGCAAATTTAAGAGAAGCAGCAAAAAAAATGCGTGAATATAATGTATCATGTCTAGCCGCAATATTGCACGACCAACTAGTCGGTATCATCACAAAACTTGACTTTCTAGAACCAATTTCACAAATAGAAACTACAACACCCAATCTTACAATACAATTTAGTGTAAAAGATACAAGAATAAATAGTGACCAACAATCTTTTATGATAGACGAATTTGACTCATTTTCCCGTAAATACCAAGAAGTTTTCCGAACAGGCACACTTTTCGTATACATAAAAACACATGGAACAGCTAATACACGCGAAACACCACTAGTTCATTGTAGATTACAATTTAGAACATCAAAAGGAACTTTTGTAAGTTCTGGCGAAGGATGGGGTGTTGAACCAACATTCAGAACAGCTATAGATAGAATGAATCGACGACTACTTAGAAGCAAAGAGCTATTAGCCTATAACCCAAAATATGCCAAAGATTATCTACATAAAATGGGGTTACCATACGAAGAACTCTAACATAATCCTTTTTTATTTCACAAAACTCTTTGATTTGTGACATACAAGTTTGTACATAACTTGGTAGTCGCATGTTTTTGTCTACCTTGTTTTTTGTCAGAGTTTATTTTTTTTCCATATGTTCATAACCTGCGCACAAACACTATAGCAACTTTTTTCGCGACAATATAGTAAATATTTTGGTTGCAAAAACCCTACAAACACACTATTTTTACAGACACACAATAGTTCAAATCATGGTGAAAAAACAACCTACAAAACATGTGTGATTGTTATAGACTATAGTTTTTAGTTGTTTTTTGTGTTGTTGGGTTGTGTGTTTTTGTTTCTTTATTTAACGATAACCTGATGACTTGGGTTGAACTCTACAATTAGTTCTTTTAAGGTTATATCGGTGTTGCTAGATTTTTTTGGTTATTTGATCCATAGTTTGCTGTGTTACGAGGATTTTTCGTCACTGTGTTCGGAGTCGTGGTTTTATGAATCCTGTTTTTTGTGCAGAACCCATACTTTTGTGACTACACTTTACTTATTATAGCCCGTTGACTATGTATTTTTCATTTACATAGTTTTGCTTATGGCGATTATTTTTTTCTCTAATTTCTTTGGATGT
Source organism: Candidatus Bathycorpusculum grumuli (assembly GCA_009776805.1). Classification (GTDB taxonomy): domain Archaea; phylum Thermoproteota; class Bathyarchaeia; order Bathyarchaeales; family Bathycorpusculaceae; genus Bathycorpusculum; species Bathycorpusculum grumuli. The sequence goes on from WRNB01000013.1 coordinate 23,979, forward strand.
GGAATTGGCAATACAAACACCACAAACACAACACACACCGCTAGTTGTTAGTTAACTAAAAGTTGAACTGCTATACGAGTTGTCGGTTTCAGGAAAAGAGTGCGGTTGCCTATAAAGTTATATTGACAATTTCACGAGGTATAAAAAAACATGTATGCATAAGTAACATACAAATTCTAAAAAGTACTTCCACAAATACACGAACCATAACAAAGCCACAAAAATGATGCAACAAAAACAATTTAACAACATCACTACAAACTATTAACCATATCAAAACACCTAGTTCACAAACTTGTATACTAATTATGAATGTATAGAAAAAAAAGAAAGTGGATTTATTGTTTGTTTGGTTTTTTATTGCTTTTTCTTGAGCAATAAAAGGATGCCAATTAACAGCACTGCGACTACTATTATAACAGTTGAAATGGCAATGTATAATCCAATTGGGGGTATTGTTACGGTGTTGTCTACAACTTCTGGTGCTGCAGATACGCCTATTGTTGTTGAAGCCCATGATGATCCATATGCATTGCTACCTGCAAAGGTTGCTGTGACATAGTATGGATTAGCATCATCTGGTATCCAGACGTAACTAAAGCTTCCGGTTGTATCAGTATATGTTTCACCTACGTGTATCCATTCGCCGTTTTGGTTCATTGCATCGATTGAAACTGGGACGCCGACTATAGTTTCATTATTGTAGAATCCTCCGATTGGCATTTGTAAGTATTTATAATCCATCCAAGTATCCATGCTTTCGTCAGAGACACATGCTATTCCTGCAGGGTCTAAGGCTAGTGAGGCTGGAGCTTGATCAAGAACTGATCCAGTTAAGACAACACTATTGCCTTTGCTGATTCCAATTTGTGGTCCACTTAGAGAGGTTTTGCTTGGACTTTTACCTAGTACATACATTGTTCCATCGTAGTTACTTGCTGCTGTTAAGTACCCATATGCTGCTGCACCGGCCTGCATGCGTGTGCCTGAGAGTTTCCATTGTACTTCACCAGTGATTGCATCAAGACACATCATACCCCAGCCACGTTGTGGTGGTTGACTTGGTGTGTGTTCATTGTTTGAAACATAGAGTAAGCCGCCAATGACGCGAATGTCCTGCACTGTGTAGGATGATTCACCCTCAGTTACGTATGGTGTTTCAAATGGAGGTGCAGGATCCCAGTGTTGCCAAGCTAATTCGCCAGTTGTTTGGTTAATTGCATGTATACCTGTGTATCCGACTGCGTAAATCAAATCTTGGTATGCTGCTTCATCATACATCCAAAAGATACCCCAAGGCCAGTCATCAACTTTATATGTCCATAGTTCTTTACCGTTCTTTAGATCCCAAGCCTTAATGGAGCCAAGTTCCATTTGAGCCATATATTTGCCGTCTCTTACCCAGACATTAGTTGGTCTATAGGCAGAAGACATCTCATCCTTGCTTGATTGGTATTCCCAGAGTATTTTACCAGTTTCTAAGTCTAGAGCCTCTAATCTATAACCATAGTAACCACCGTAGATGAATCTGTGTTGTTGTACGCTAATCATACTATCCCAATCAACTGCTGCAAGAACGTTCCCGTAATCGCTTACCCCATAGGCAGTTCGATAACTTCTTGGTAAAGTCATAGAAACATTGCTTTCGATACGGCTAGTAAAGTTAGTTGAGGTGCCTTGAGAAGACCATTTAATCAAGTTGCCAACGTATGCAGATGCAAAAGAGACATCTGGAGCTGGGTTGTCCATAATTGATTCAAGTCCTTGAAAACTGTAGTAATAACCATCACGGAAAGCGATTTCGTTGTTAGAACCGTTACCTGTTCCGATAACTGTGCTAATGCTAATGTTTGCGGTTATTGCGCCAGTAGTTGGGTTTACCTTGTATAATCTTCCGCCGCTGATTGTACTTAGTTCTGGTGTTAAAGCTACGTCTGCAACTGCACCAGGTACAATTGAACTTTCATTTGGATCAAAGTATGAGATGTGGGTCGGAGTAATTCCGCCTTGAGCAATTGGACGTGCATAGTATAATTCACCAGTACGTAGATCGTAGCATACTGCACAGCTTGTTGGTACACCGTCAATTAATTCGTTTCTTGTTTGATATGCTCTGCCCATGTAAATTACGTTTGGAGTACCCGGACTCGATAGTGTTGAAAAAGTGAATCCTTCACCGCCAATGAGACCAGCTACATTGCTTTGTCGTTTCCACACGATGTGTGGAGTGGTAACTGCTGGGATATATGGCCCATAATAATTGTCAGTCCATGCATTGCTTGAAACGCCTACAACGTTTGCTTGTCCCCAAGGATAGTGACCTAATGCATCCCAAGAGTTACGGTTGTTTGGTTCAACTGGATGCGTCCAGTAGTCATTGGATGGTGTATTTTGCCATACGCCCCAAACAAGATCTTCCTGTACGATTAAAGTAACTTCTCGTGATTCTGCTGGTGAACAATACACCGCTGGGTTGTAAATTGCACTTCTAAAATCACCTGTACGTGTCTCTGAGTGTTTGCCGTTAGTATAGTAGCCTTCTGGGAAGAATTCGCCGGCAAAGTAGAATTTAAGTGTATAGTTGCCTACTTTTAGTGGTGTGTATGAGAACCAGCAAGTGCCGCTAGCCACGTATGATTTGAGGTTAACTGTTTGAGTTGAACCATCGGGATCAGTAATTACAACTTTATAGCCAGTCATGTATTTTCCTTCACCAGAGGGGAAGGTAATCCAAAGATTAACTAATGCCTGCTGACCTACACCAATTGGTGATGGCGAAACACTTAGAAAAGCTTGAGGATTAATTGTATACTCTACTGTTTTGTCTGATGGAATTGTGGATGGCCCTTCGTATCCTCCACCTGGAGGTGACCCGCTTGTATCTATAGTTCCGCTTTTGTTTGATTGTGCAGAAACTGGAATAAATATTGACATCACCAGAATACATAGAAATAGCGCCGATATTAATACGTATATACTTTTATTTTTCATATAATTCAATATATGTTTTTCTCCTTTATACACATAATGAATGGTTGACATATTAATAAAGCTACTTCATGTCACACAGAAATATTTTTATTAAAAACAAAAAAATAACCAATAAATTTAAATTCTTAAAATGATTTTACTCGAATTTTTTTTGCGACACAATTAAACCAATAATAACCTTGAAAAAGTTTTGAATAACACAGTTACAACCTATATTAATCCCAAAAACACCGAAGCCGAATTTCCCCTGAAAACTTGGTTATTTCCAAAGTTTTTCTAATATCGACTCGACAATAGTGCACTATATAGAAAAAATTATTTGGCCTCAATGTCATCAAATCATTCAGGTTGAACCATTTAGTTGCATAAATTTATGACGTATGTTGATGGTGTTTTTTGTGATTTTTTGGGAGCGAAGTTGAAACGTTATTTTGTTTACTAAAAATTAGTAGATGTTATAAAATTATTTCCGTTTTTGCACAGTCTGAATTACACATTTTTTATAATCAGAACTTGTTTTACATAATTAACAAAAAATGTTAACACTGTAGTGCCCAAAAATACAGGCTTTTGGAAATTTAATTTAATGAATCAAACATTTTCAGCACCACTGTGTGCTAGCATAAGTTTAAAAAGTAGTTTATCTGATTAACATTGGGTATTAAATTGAATAAACGACTACTCATAATAAGCATAGTTTTATGTCTTGTAGCTTCAATTTTTGTTGGAAATATTCAAGCTCAGACAATTGTTCCGGGTGTTACGCCAGGTATGACGTTTAACTATTGTCTTTCCAGTTATTGGTCATCATCTGACCCTTTCGATTCAATCCCAGTTGAACTTCTTTTAGTTAATCAAACATTATATGTTGAGCTTAGAATTAGTGAAGTAAACTCTACACATGTTGTAACAGATAGTATGTGTTACTATACAGATGGAACTGCCACTTTTGAGAGGGGAGCGGTTGATCTTTACACAGGCAATGATCAGGGTTTTTCAGGTGTAATAGGTGCTAACCTTAAAGCAGGTGATTTTATTCACCCAATTGGAACAGATAGCTTAACTATTGCAGATACAGTAACAAGAACTTATGAAAAAGGAGATAGGGAAACAAACCATGTTCACATAGTGGACGGTAACAAAACAGCTGGTTATATCGGTACAAGAGACTTATATTTTGACAAAAAAACAGGTATACTTGTGGAACAGATCGATCAAGTTGAAACTACCGAGTTCCCAACAGGTATAACCCAAGTTACTTGGAAACTTGATTCCACTCTTAATGTTGAAGACTGGACGGTCACTGGAAAATTCTCAACAATAAACAACACGGGATCACCGTCTATTGGTTCTTCACAACAGAGTAAAGATCAAACTATCTCAACAGTTCAATTGTTGCTTGCTGCAGTTATTTTAATTATAATCATAACAGTTGTAATAATAGTCTACAAGAAAAGAAAACACAAATAACAATAAACAACCGTATATTGTTTTGAATAACTCTAACAAAAACCTACCATAAATACCCTATGTCAACCCATCATATATCCAAAACTAATAATATAACACAACAAAACCAACACCATTTACCCTTTTTCAAACACCAACAAACAAAACCATCCAAACATCAACAAACAAACCCGCCGGATACAGACTCAACTCTTACACTTGATGTCTACAGTGGCATATTCCTAAAAAAACAACACCTCACGTAACCACCAACACCAAACCACCAAACAAAACATCAAACCAACTACTCAAACCAGCGACTCACACAACAAACCCACCCAACTTTTTCTCATACAACACCCGATTCACCAATGTCATCAGGCTATCTTTTTGAAACTTAAAAAAAGTAACACACCAACAAAACAAACAAAAACAACCCCAAACAACAACCCAAAAACAATACAAACAAAACAAAACGTTTTTGCTTACCACGATATTTCATCAAATGGTGTTTTGTGCACTGGTAAGCGTAACACTTGGCGTATTGGGTGCAAGTGTTTATTATTGTGTGTTTGTGTAGAATGGTTGACACGAAAAATTATTTGTTTTTCAAGTCTTTTCAAATGCATAAAGCAGTGTTTGGCATCTGTATAAACATAAAAATCTTCAATCATCTACTAACAACATAAACCATTGTCGAACACTACCAAAAAATCCATATGGACAATTTTGAAAAGTTATGGTTGTATTTTATTTCACCAAGTACAATTGCACTTTCGAGATTTTAGGTAGCCAAATATCATAATTGAAACCAATTTTTGTTGAAATAAAATGTGAAAAAGGTTTTTATAAAAAAATTAGAAAACTGGGGAGATTATGCTTTGGTATATTCTGATCCATCGAGTGTAATTGTCCGTTTATCGGCACTAACTATTCCATTCATAACTTTTGCGTCACTATGACCTAAGAGATTAAAGTCATATTCAACTACAATTTGATTGCCGTTTATTGTGTAAGTTCCTGGAACACTTATACCAATATCTGTAAGAAATATTGTAACTTGGTCGTTTTCATTAAATTTTAGATAATTACCTGAATTATCAGCATATATGCCAGATACTTTCCCGCCTCCACTAGCATTGGAAACGATTATTATCGCCGCTATTATTGTCAACACTAAAACAACACTGATAATTATAATACCTGTCAGGTTGGATTTCTTTTTTGAATTTTGTTTTGAAATATTTTGCTCCATTTTTATTAATCGCCTTTTTGCCGTTAATGCAAACACATAATGTATTGTGTAATTATTTATAAATGGTACATAATTATCTTTTCCCAAAAGTGTTTGTTCTTTGAACATTTTATGTGCATTCCTCGTTTAGTTATTTACCTAATAAGTTTAGCCAGAACCAAAGCAAACAAAAATTTTTGTACATTTTATACAGAATTTCACTTGTAATAATTTGTCTCCAATGTTAATTGCTGAATAAAGTTGGTGTGTGTTTTATCTATTTATTTATTTTTTCATTAAACGTGTTGTTTTTATAATGTTTTTATTTGTCACTAATATTTTGTTTATAAAAAAATTTTTCTGTGTTTTGTACAATTCTAATCATAACAACGCACATTGCTTCACATTACTTATTACATTGAATATAATTAAAAATAAACTAGTATTGTTTCACATTTTTATGTGATTAATTGCTTCAAAAATATTGAAAACTGATTCTAAAATATTAACTCAGTTAAACAAAACAAAAAACAAACAAGAAATCCTGCATATACTATACAGAATTTCACACGTGAGATACTAACATTTAGAAGGACACTACCATAAAAGGATAGTGAAAATTAAAAAAATATTATAAAGAAAAATGGTGAAAACTGCGAAGTCTACTGTATCAGTTTTTTGTTTGCATTACTGTTGTTTTGCGGCTTCAATTAATTTAGCGGCAATCTTGGGCGAAATTTTAAGATTCATTGCCAGATCTTCAACGGATGCTTGTGCTAATTCTTTAGCATTATTTATACCCAAAGCGTTAAGTTGTATTGCTCTTTTTTCTCCAACACCCTTAACATTTGTTAAGGATATTTCTTGTTCAACTTGAACAGGCACTTCAATGTTCTGAATTGTTACCGTTGGCATCTCTTCTTGTTGTGTGTGGGTCGTTATTGTTTCGTTTGTAAATTCAGCTGTTTCCATTGTTTGTGTGGGTTCAACAGAAACAGGTTTAGTAACTGTTTGTTTTTCACCTAAAATTTCTTCTGATACTGTTTCTTCAACTAAAACTTCTGTAGTAGGTGTTTGTTGGATTGATGATTCTGTATTGGTGATTGCGTTTGGGGTGGTTTGTATTGTTTTGATGTTTTTCTTTGTTTTTGGTCGTTGACTGTATCCTACGCCTATTACAAGTATTGCTATAACAATAGCGGCTATTATCCATATGCTATCCATGTTCGTTCCCTAAAACAGCTATTGCTCAATTCAACTTAAATAAGTTTTTCCTGACGAAAAATTTCAAAAATAAGCCATATTTTAAGATTTTAACGGCAGATGAAGTTTGTTTTATTAAGCCATATTTATCAACGTAACTCGACCATTTTTATCTCATAGATTTTTTTATAGCCTCAAAATATGCCTAATTCACGTTTTAAACTTTTAAAGCAACATTTTTTACAACCCAATACCCTTTAGATACAAATAGCATAGATCCACATAGGTCAATCTGTGAACTACCTAAAAACAAATACACCATCTTAAATCTTAAAAATACAATATCCAACACAAATTTAAAGACTTTTTAACAGTTATCATAGTTAAACATGTTGCTGAAGTTAAAAACCAACAAAAAATGCTGCAGACAACTTATAAACAGACACTATAGGCATTTATCAGTTTTCCCAGTTAATTTAGGGGATAAAACAACAGAGATGGTTATCAACAATTTGGTTGATAATTTGGGTGTTTTATGCTTGTTGAAGTGTTCATAATTTTTGTTGACTGGTTTATGATGGCATAAATGGTTTTAGCATACATGACTTTTTTTCTTGAAAATTTTTATCTATATGTTTGTAACAAAATTTTTCTCATTTAGTTTCATGTTATTCAGTGGTGTTTACAAGTTGTTGATACCTGTATGTATCCGTCTATTTATAGTCTCTTTGTTTTAATGCCAAATGGTTCTTGAATATTTTGGAAAAACTAGGTTTGTACAAAAACTAAGTCTGAAAAACAAGTAACGAATAGTTTTTCTACTTTTTTTCATTAAAAATTTTTAAATATGTAGTTTTTGTGTAGTTAATATGTTGTTATTAGGGAAAAATGTTATCATAATAATATTGTTTTTAAGTTGATTTTTTATGTGTAATGCTAAATTTCTTGATAGGGCTGTAAATGCAAATAATGTAAAGAGTTGTTGTTCTATTTTGTAGTCGTTTAGTTTTGTTTTTGTTTGAACCATGTTTAGAAATAGGGATGTTATCTGCGTTTTTGACTGTTTTAATTATCCGTAATTCCCGACTTTTTTCTTACCACAATTTACGATGTTGAACAAGAAGACAGTTGCATTAAAATAATGTTGTTATTTGTGTTTTGTAGTCAAA